>NZ_JBIVFO010000011.1:144905-189412 GCF_044748225.1 Streptomyces sp. NPDC090021
CGGGCCGAAACCCGGGCTCGGGCCGAAACCCGGGCTCGGGCCGAAACCCGGGCTCGGGCCGAAACCCGGGCTCGGGCCGAAACCCGGGCTCGGGCCGGAATCCAGGCCCTGGCCGGGCTCCGGGCAGACA
The DNA here is from genome assembly GCF_044748225.1 of Streptomyces sp. NPDC090021. Lineage (NCBI taxonomy): Bacteria > Bacillati > Actinomycetota > Actinomycetes > Kitasatosporales > Streptomycetaceae > Streptomyces > Streptomyces sp. NPDC090021. The sequence goes on from NZ_JBIVFO010000011.1 coordinate 145,036, forward strand.
GCCCGGACCCGGCCACGGCCCGACCCCGACCCCGACCCCGGCCACGGCCCGGTCAGGGACCGGCTAGAAGGCGTAGGCGTCCCCGGTGTCCAGGGCCAGCACCGCGTGATCGTCGTTCGCGTGGTTCCGGTCCGTCGCACCGCCGTTCCACCACGTGTCCACCCGCACCACCACCTCCGGCACCCGCTCCCGCAGCTCCAGCGCCAGCCCCAGGTGCCGGCCCCGCCCGCGCAGCGGCAACGGCCCCGTCTCACACACCACCTCGCGCAGCCCCGCCCGCGCACAGCCCTCCGGCAGCCGCTGCCGGTCCGCCAGGTCCGCCGACAGCCGCACCCGCAGCGTCGCGTTCGGCAGCGCGGCCGGCCCGTCGTTCTCCGGGACCAGCCAGACCCTCAACTGCGACCCCGACAGGGCCACCCGGCCGTGGTACGAGACGTCTGCCTCCGGCCCGGCCCACCCCGCACCCCATGCCTGAGCCGGCCCGGGCACACCCGCCCCGAACGCCAGCAACCCCGCCACCACCACACTCCGTACGGCGACACGGCGCACCGCCACCACCTCCTCCTCGCGTCTCGCGCGGAGGCTAGCCCCCACCGGCCCCGGCAAGTCGGACCATCACACGAATGAGGGCGCGCCCACCCCCATCCGCCCTGCGTACCTTTGAGCCATGCTGATCGCCCGCTCCGTCGCCCTCTTCGCCCTCGCCGCCCTCCTGGAGATCGGCGGCGCCTGGCTCGTCTGGCAGGGCGTACGCGAACACAAGGGCTGGGCCTGGATCGGCGCCGGCGTGATCGCCCTCGGCCTCTACGGCTTCGTCGCCACCCTCCAGCCCCAGGGCGACTTCGCCCGGGTCCTCGCCGCCTACGGCGGGGTCTTCGTCGCCGGCTCCCTCGCCTGGGGCGCCGTCGCCGACGGCTACCGCCCGGACCGCTGGGACGTCGTCGGCGCCCTCGTCTGCCTCGCCGGAATGGCCGTGATCATGTATGCCCCGCGCGGCCGCTGAGCCGCCCGGCCGCGCCTATGCTGGCGGGTAATCGCCCGTACGAACGACCGAGGAGCCCGCACATGAGCACGGCCGCCACCCGAACCGCCGTAGTCACCGGTGCGAGCAGCGGCATCGGCGCGGCCACCGCCCGCATGCTCGCCGCCGCCGGCTACCACGTCGTCCTCACCGCCCGCCGCAAGGACCGCATCGAAGCCCTCGCCGCGGAGCTCACCGAGGCCGGCCACTCCGCGACCGCCCACGCCCTCGACGTGACCGACCGCGGCGCCGTCGACGCCCTCGCCGCCTCCCTCGACCGCTGCGACGTCCTCGTCAACAACGCCGGCGGTGCCATCGGCGCCGAGCCCGTCGCCACCGGCGACCCCGCCGACTGGCGCACCATGTACGAGGTCAACGTCATCGGCACGCTCCACGTCACCCAGGCCCTGCTGCCCGCCCTCACCGCCTCCGGTGACGGCACGGTGGTGGTCCTCTCCTCCACCGCCGGCCACGCCACGTACGAGGGCGGCGCCGGCTACGTCGCCGCCAAGAACGGCGCCCGCGTCCTCGCCGAGACCCTCCGCCTGGAGATCGTCGGCCAACCCGTACGCGTCATCGAGATCGCCCCCGGCATGGTCCGGACGGAGGAGTTCGCGACAACCCGCTTCCGCGGTGACACGGAGAAGGCGGCCAAGGTCTACGCGGGCGTCGCCGAGCCCCTGACCGCCGACGACGTGGCCGACACCATCACCTGGGCCGTCACCCGCCCCAGCCACGTCAACATCGACCTCCTGGTCGTCCGCCCCCGCGCCCAGGCCTCGAACACCAAGGTCCACCGCGAGCTCTAGGCGCCTGCGGCCCTCCTCAGGCGCGACCGCACGGCCGCCGGCCTCGACCAGACCGGCGGCCCGCGCGCGGTCCGGTCAACCCTCCCGCACCAGACCGGAGTTGTCCTCTCGGCTCCGCCGAGGCCCGTACGGGTGAATGCGCGCGGTACGTCGGCGGGCGCGGCTACGATCCGAAAGCGTGGGCCCCCAGAGGGAGGAAGCTATGGCCGTGATGCAGCACGAGACCACGATCGCGCAAGCCGCCGATCGACTCTCCAAGGAGCTTCCCGGACACCGAGTGGAAATCCTCCAGGGGAGGCTCACCGTGACACCACCCGCCGACGGAGCGCACTCGGAGACGCTCACGTGGCTCATCGAGGAGTTCGCGGCAGCCGGAGCCAGAAAGGCCGGACTGAAGTACCTCCAGACCATCGGCATCGCGCTGCCGACCGGGCCGGACGACTTCGCCATCCCCGACTTCGCCCTGGTCGAGGCGGACTACAAACGCACCCGGACCGCCTACAACTGCTACTCCCCCGACGCCTTCCGCCTGATCGTCGAGGTCACCTCCTCGAACTGGTCGGACGACATCGGCATCAAGGTCGAGAGCTACGCCAGGGCCGGAGTTCCCGTCTACGTCATCGCCGACCGCCACCACGACGAGGTCGTCCTCCACACGGACCCCCGCAACGGCGCCTACCGCCTCCGCAAGGCCTTCAAGCGGGGTGCCTCCGTCCCGCTCCCCGAATCCCTCGGGGTCTCCGTGGAGCTCTCGGTGGACTTCCTCCTCGACGGCGACGAGGGCTGAACCACGCGGAGGGGCCCGGACCGGTCTGCACCGGTCCGGGCCCCTCCGCTCCCCCGACATTCGCGCCGGGCCTCAGCCCTTGACGCAGATGACCTGCTTGAGCTTGGCCACGACCTGGACGAGGTCGGTCTGCTGGTCGATGACCTGCTCGATCGACTTGTACGCGCCCGGGATCTCGTCCACGACGCCCGCGTCCTTGCGGCACTCGACGCCCTTCGTCTGCTCCGCCAGATCGCGCGCCGAGAACTGCTTCTTCGCCGCGGTCCGGCTCATCTTCCGGCCCGCGCCGTGCGAGGCCGAATTGAAGGACTTCTCGTTGCCGAGCCCCTTCACTATGTACGAGCCCGTGCCCATCGAGCCGGGGATGATCCCGTAGTCACCGCTGCCTGCGCGGATCGCGCCCTTGCGGGTGACCAGCAGGTCCATGCCGTCGTACCGCTCCTCCGCCACGTAGTTGTGGTGGCAGCTGATCTCGCGGTCGAAGGAGACCTTCGCCTTCCGGAACTCCTTCCGGACGACCTCCTTGAAGAGACTCATCATCGCCGCACGGTTGTACTTGGCGTACTCCTGAGCCCAGAAGAGGTCGTTGCGGTACGCCTCCATCTCGGGCGTCGCCGCAAGGAAGACCGCCAGGTCACGGTCGACCAGGTTCTGGTTGTGCGCGAGGCCCCGGGCCACGCCGATGTGGTGCGCCGCGAGCTCGTTGCCGATGTTCCGGGAGCCGGAATGCAGCATCAACCAGACCGAGCCTGACTCATCGAGACAGAACTCGATGAAGTGATTTCCGGATCCGAGCGTTCCGATCTGCTTCGTGGCACGTTCCTGACGGAATTTGACCGCGTCGGTGAGGTGGTCGAACCGCTTCCACAGGTCCTCGTACCCCTCCGCCGAGAAGCCGTAGAGCCGCGACGGGTCCACCGCCTCCTTGTGGAGGCCCATCCCCACCGGAATCGCCTGCTCGATCTTCGAGCGGAGCCTGGAGAGGTCGCCCGGGAGGTCGTTCGCCGTCAGGGAGGTCCTCACCGCGGACATGCCGCAGCCGATGTCCACGCCCACCGCCGCCGGGCAGACCGCGTCCTTCATGGCGATCACCGAGCCGACCGTGGCCCCCTTGCCGTAGTGGACGTCCGGCATGACGGCCAGGCCCTTGATCCACGGCAGGGTGGCGACGTTGTGGAGCTGCTGCATCGCGCCGGCCTCGACCGACGCCGGGTCGGTCCACATCCTGATCGGGACCTGGGCCCCCGGTACCTCTACGAACGACATAAGGAATCAATCCCCCGAAACCAACAGAAAGGTGAGAATGCGCAAAAGCCTCGCTTTTGATCCCAAATACGACAGGGGACCGGCGCCAGCACCAGCGTGTGCGATAGACATTGTGTCCAGCCGCACGCAAGTCGCGGCAACGCATTTTCCTGACCGGCGGGGGTCCGCGGGTCGAAGGGAGCCAGTGGACGTGCAGCGCACAGCGGTACGGCGAGTCCTGCCCGGCATCGCGATGCTCACCGCGCTCGCGGCCGGCGCGGCCGGCCTGACCGGATGCACCGGCGGGAGCACCGGGGGCAGCACCAGCGACGCGAAGGCGGGCGGCAGTTCCGCCGCGCCCGCACAGCCGGGCAAGTACCGCAGCCTGCCCTCACCCTGCAGGGCGGCCGCCGACAGCAAGAAGCTGAAGGCCATGCTCCCCGCGCCGGACAGCCTCACCCCCGAACAGCGCGACCAGTTGTACGCGGGCACCGCCGACACCTCGTACGACGGCGACCGGCACGTCGGCTGCCGCTGGACCGCGCAGACCCCGGAGGAGACCCGGCTGCTGTCGGTCGGCTTCGAGCGCGTCGTCTCCTACGACCGGGCCGCCGCCAGCGACGACGACAAGGCGAAGCAGGTCTACGTACGCCTGCTCACCGACGCGCACCTGCCCTTCCCGGGCCCGGCCACGCCCCCCAGCCCGGGCGCCACCAACCCCGCCAACCCCGCCCCCGGGAACCCCGTCCCCTCCACGCCCCCGACCGCCGCACCGCCCGCGAACGGCACACCGCCGACCGGAGCACCCGAGGCCGGAGCACCGGCCGCGGGGACAGCCGCCCCCGGCGCGAGTCCGTCCACCCAGCCCGAACTCGGATCCCGCATCCTGGAAGGGCTCGGCAACGAGGCGTTCCTGGACGACAAGCTGAGCCCGGCCGGAGCGACGGCCGCACAGTCGCGCACCGTCCGGATCGTCTTCCGTACCTCCAATGTCATCGTCAACGTCGAGTACAGCGTGCAGCCGACCCTGCCCGGCACCGTCCCGCCGAGCGGTGAAACCCAGGAAAAGGCAGTGCAGTTGGCGCAGGCTCTCGCCGAGCGGTTCAACGAGTGAGCCGGGTGCGCCACGCCCGGGCGTGACGGCGCGCACAGCAGTCGACCACCCGATCGGGCTACCGTTGACCGGGCCCCGCGTCCGAAGAAGACCCCGAAGCACTGAAGGAACCATGCACCGATCAGCCTCGCGCCTCACCCGCGTTCTCGCCTGCGCAGCCGTCCCGGTGATCCTCACCGTGGCCGGGTGTTCCTCCGACTCGGACAAGGAGTCGGCCCCCAAGGGCGACACGAAGTCCGGTTCGTCCGCTTCCGCGAAGCCCGGCGAGAAGAAGCCCAAGCCGGAGCTGGAGAAGGCGGCCTTCGCCACCCTCCCGGACCCCTGCAAGGCGATCCAGACGGGCACGATAGACACCCTCGTCCCGGAGGCGAAGGACAAGAACGGCACGGCGACCAAGTCGAACGACCTGGCCACCCGCGCCAGCTGCTCCTGGAACGGCCTGGACGAGGACGGCTTGAAGGGCTCGCAGTACCGCTGGCTCTCCCTCTCCTTCTTCCGCACCGACTCGCACGCCTCGCTCGGCAGCGCCAACAAGCGGGCCGAGGAGCAGTACGGCAAGCAGGTCGAGGGGGCGAAGGCCACCGAGGGCGCGCAGAACGTGAAGGCCGAGGCCGTGGAGGGCCTGGGCGACCAGGGCACGTCGATCGTCTACTCGGTCAAGAAGGACGTCGACTTCTTCAACACGACGATCGTGGCGCGCACCCAGAACGTGGTGATCACGCTCGACTACAACGGTGCCGCCTACGAGGGCGCCGGCGCCCCGGACCAGGCGAAGCTGCTGCAGGACGCGCTCACCGCGGCGAAGGAGGCCGTGGGCTCGGTGGCGGGTGCCGGCAAGCCGGCGGAGGAGCCGCAGTCCCCCCAGCCGCAGTAGCGGCGGCGGCAGGTCGGGGCCTCCTGGAACGCTGACTTCCAGTCACCCGTACGCTGTGCCTGCCGCAGCTTGTAAGGGCTCGGTAAGCGCTCGCCGCGCAGCGCGCTCGGCACTCGTCGCTCAGCGCTCGGTTTGTGCTCGACAAGGGGAGGGGATCGCGGGTGGCCGCGATGCAGCTGACTCGTACGCACCGAATACTCATCGGTGTCGTGGTCGCCGGAGCCGTCGTCATCGCGGGCATCGGCTTCGCGGGCTCGTACGCCGCCGTGCGCGAGCTGGCGGAGAAGAAGGGCTTCGGCAGCTTCTCCCTGGTGTTCCCGATAGGCATCGACGCCGGTATCTGTGTCCTCCTGGCACTGGACCTGCTGCTGACCTGGCTGCGGATCCCCTTCCCCCTGCTGCGTCAGACGGCGTGGCTGCTGACGGCGGCGACGATCGCGTTCAACGGCGCCGCGTCGTGGCCGGATCCGCTCGGTGTGGGCATGCACGCCGTGATCCCGATCCTGTTCGTGGTGACGGTGGAGGCCGCCCGGCACGCGGTGGGCCGGATCGCGGACATCACGGCGGACCGGCACATGGAGGGCGTGCGCATCACCCGGTGGCTGCTGTCGCCGCTGCCCACGTTCAAGCTGTGGCGCCGGATGAAGCTGTGGGAGCTGCGCTCCTACGAGCAGGCGATCGGCATGGAACAGGACCGGCTGATCTACCAGGCGCGGCTGCAGGCGCGGTACGGGCGTTTCTGGCGGCAGAAGGCGCCGGTGGAGGCTCTGATGCCGCTGAAGCTGGCCCGGATCGGTGTCCCGCTGTCGCAGACGGCGCCGGACGCGCTGGCGGCGACCGGGATCGACCCGGCGGTACTGCCGCCGCTGGAGCAGCAGGTCGCGGCTCCGGCTCCGGCCCTGGAGGCCCCGGCGACGGGCGGCCAGGAGTGGGACGGGCAGGGTGCGCAGGGTGCGCAGGCCCAGCAGCTCCCGCAGCCGCAGCAGCTTCAGCAGGCCCAACAGGCCGCGCAGGCCCAGCAGGCCGCGCAAGCTCAGCAGGTCGCCCAGGGCCAGCAGGTCGCGCAGGCGGCGGCCGCCCACATCCCGCCGGCGTTCGCGGTGGACCCGACGGCGATGCCCGCGGCCCACAACAGCGCCTGGTTCGCCGGGCCGAAGGCGCCGCAGGCCGCCTACGAGGGCGGCTACAACCCGCAGTACGTCGAGGGGCTGGAGCCGACTCCGGTCCTGCCCCCGATGGGCCCGGACGAGCAGCAGGCGCAGCAGCTCCCGGTTCCCGAGCCGCGTCACGAGGCGGCTGTGGACGGGTACCTTCCGGAGCAGGTGCCGGAGGCGGAGTCCCCGGACGAGGTCGAGTTCACGCAGATCGCGTACAAGGTGTTCTGTGCGCTGGCCGAGGAGACGCAGGACTATCCGAGCGCCGAGGCCCTCGACATAGTGCTGGCGGACCGTTATGGCGTGACGCACCCGCGCAGTGGTTCGCTCCTGCGGCGGATGATCCCGTCGTTCCGGCAGCAGCACCACAAGGACCGGGAGGCCGAGCCTGCGTAGCGGGCGGGCAGGTACGTGTACATGTACGTGTACGTGATGCGGAAGGGCACGCACCCCGAGGGGTGCGTGCCCTTCCGTGTGCCCGGGCACAGCCCGTGGCGGGATCTCAGGCGGCGAGCAGCTTGCGCACGCGCTCCGCACCCACCGCCAGCAGCAGCGTGGGCAGCCGCGGCCCGGTCTCCCGGGTCACGAGGAGCCGGTAGAGCAGGGCGAAGAAGGTGCGCTGCGCGACCTTGAGCTCGGGGGTGGGCTTGGCGTCGGGCTCCAGGCCGGCCATGACCTTCGGGACGCCGTAGACGAGGGTGGTGAGTCCGTCGAGCGACCAGTGCGAGTCGAGGCCTTCCAGGAGCAGGCGCAGGGACTCGCGGCCCTCGTCGTCCAGGGAGGACAGGAGCTCGGTGTCGGCGTCCTCGCGTACGAGGGTGCGCTGGTCGGCCGGGACCTGGGTGGTGATCCAGTTCTCGGCGCGGTCCAGGCGCGGCCGTACCTCGTCGAGGGAGGTGAGCGGCTTGTCCGGCTCCAGGTCGGAGAGGATGCGCAGGGTCTGCTCGTCGTGTCCGGCGGTGATGTCGACGACCGACGCGAGGGTGCGGTAGGGCATCGGGCGCGGGGTGCGCGGCAGCTCGTGGGAGGCGACGCGTACGGCGCGGGCGTGGGCGGCGGCGTCGGCGGGCAGCACGCTGCCGTCCGCGACCTTGCCCTCCAGCTTGTCCCACTCGTCGTAGAGGCGCTGGATCTCCTGGTCGAAGGCGATCTTGAAGGACTGGTTGGGCCTGCGGCGGGCGTAGAGCCAGCGCAGGAGCTGCGGCTCCATGATCTGCAGGGCGTCGCCGGGGGTGAAGACCCCGCCCTTGCTGGAGGACATCTTGGCCATGCCGCTGATGCCGACGAACGCGTACATCGGGCCGATGGGCTGCTCGCCGCCGAAGATGTGGACGATCTGGCCGCCGACCTGGAAGGAGGAGCCGGGCGAGGAGTGGTCGACGCCGGAGGGCTCGAAGATCACGCCCTCGAACGCCCAGCGCATCGGCCAGTCGACCTTCCAGACGAGCTTGCCGCGGTTGAACTCGCTGAGCTTGACCGTCTCGGTGAACTCGTCCTCGGTGCAGACGTAGGTCATCTCGGTGGTGTCGTCGTCGTACGAGGTGACCTTGGTGAAGTCCTTGCCGCACTGGCCGCAGTACGGCTTGTACGGGAAGTAGCCGCCCTCGCCGGCGCTGCCGTCGTCCTCGGCGGCGGCGCCGGAGCCCTCGGCGGCCTCCAGCTCGGCCGCGTCGACCTGCTTCTGCTGGGGCTTCTTGCCGCCGGGCTTGGCCTTGGTGCGGTACTGGGCGAGGACGGCGTCGATGTCGCCGCGGTGCTTCATCGCGTGCAGGATCTGCTCGCGGTAGACACCGGTGGTGTACTGCTCGGTCTGGCTGATCGGGTCGTACTCGACGCCGAGCTCGGCCAGGGACTCGGCCATGGCGGCCTTGAAGTGCTCGGCCCAGTTCGGGTAGGCGGAGCCCTCGGGGGCGGGGACGGCGGTCAGCGGGCGCCCGATGTGCTGGGCGTGCGACTCCTCGGTGACGCCGGGGATGCCCTTGGGGACCTTGCGGAAGCGGTCGTAGTCGTCCCAGGAGATGAGGTGACGGACCTCGTGGCCGCGGCGGCGGATCTCGTCGGCCACCAGGTGCGGGGTCATGACCTCGCGGAGGTTGCCCAGGTGGACCGGGCCGGAGGGGGACAGTCCGGACGCGACGACGACCGCTTTGCCCGGGGCTCGGCGCTCCGCCTCGGCGATGACCTCGTCCGCGAAACGGGAGACCCAGTCGGTCTCGGTGCTGCTCTGCGCGCTCTGAGCCACGACACGTCCTTCTATCTCGAATGCTGGCTTCGGCCATTCTCCCAGACGGAACGGGCCGATCCGGGGTTGCTTCCGCCCAGTGATATCCCGAGAAACGGATGGCGGCCGCGTGGGATACTCGGCACTTGTCGGAAGACCCAAGTCCGACGGAGCACGACCTCCAGCACCACCCTGCACCACCTGGCACGACCTCCAGCACCACCCTGCACCACCTGGCACGACCCCCAGCACCACCCTGCACCACCCGGCACCACCCCAGCACCACCCCCGGTACAGAACCTCACAGGAACGGCAGCTCATGGCCTCGGTCCCTTCGCTCGCTTCGTCCGTCAACCAGCGCGTCGCCGACGCCCTCGCCTCCGCGCTGCCGGAGGCCGGTGGCGCCGACCCGCTGCTGCGACGTAGCGACCGGGCCGACTTCCAGGCCAACGGCATCCTGGCGCTCGCGAAGAAGGCCAAGGCCAACCCGCGCGAGCTGGCCACGACCGTGGTCGAGGGCATCCCGACCGGTGACCTGATCAAGGAGATCGAGGTCTCGGGCCCCGGCTTCCTGAACATCACCGTCGCGGACACGGCGATCATCTCGACGCTGGCGGCGCGCGCGGCGGACGACCGGCTCGGCGTCCCGCTGAACGCGTCCGCCGGCACGACGGTGATCGACTACGCGCAGCCGAACGTCGCCAAGGAGATGCACGTCGGGCACCTGCGGTCCGCCGTGATCGGTGCGGCGATGGTGGAGATCCTGGAGTTCACGGGCGAGAAGGTGGTCCGGCGCCACCACATCGGCGACTGGGGCACCCAGTTCGGCATGCTCATCCAGTACCTGCTGGAGCACCCGCACGAGCTGGACCACAAGTCCGGCGACGGCGACGAGCAGGCCTCCGGCGAGGAGGCCATGTCCAACCTCAACCGCCTCTACAAGGCCTCGCGCGCCCTCTTCGACTCCGACGCGGAGTTCAAGACGCGGGCCCGGGCGCGGGTGGTGGACCTGCAGGCGGGCGAGCCGGAGACGCTGGCCCTGTGGCAGCGGTTCGTGGACGAGTCGAAGATCTACTTCTACTCCGTCTTCAACAAGCTGGACATGGACATCCAGGACCCGGACGTGGTCGGCGAGTCCGGTTACAACGACATGCTGGTCGAGACGTGCAAGCTGCTGGAGGAGTCGGGCGTCGCGGTCCGCTCCAACGGTGCGCTGTGCGTGTTCTTCGAGGACATCAAGGGCCCGGACGGCAACCCGACGCCGCTGATCGTGCAGAAGTCGGACGGCGGCTTCGGCTACGCGGCCACCGACCTGTCGGCGATCCGTGACCGCGTGACCAACCTCGGCGCCACCGAGCTGATCTACGTGGTCGACGCGCGGCAGTCGCTGCACTTCAAGATGGTCTTCGAGACGGCGCGCCGGGCGGGCTGGCTGAACGAGGACGTCAAGGCCGTACAGCTGGCCTTCGGCACCGTCCTCGGCAAGGACGGCAAGCCGTTCAAGACCCGTGAGGGCGAGACGGTCCGGCTGGTGGACCTGCTGGACGAGGCCGTGGACCGGGCGACGGCCGTGGTCCGGGAGAAGGCGGAGAAGGTCGGTCTGACGGAGGCGGAGATCGTCGAGAACGGCCAGTACGTCGGCATCGGCGCGGTGAAGTACGCCGACCTGTCGACCTCGGCCTCGCGCGACTACAAGTTCGACCTGGACCAGATGGTCTCGCTGAACGGCGACACGTCCGTGTACCTGCAGTACGCGTACGCCCGTATCCGGTCGATCCTGCGCCGGGCGGGTGACCGCAAGCCGGTCGCCCACCCGGAGCTGGAGCTGGCCCCGGCCGAGCGGGCGCTGGGCCTGCACCTCGACGGCTTCGGCGAGCTGATCGCGGAGGCGGCCGCGGAGCACGCCCCGCACAAGGTGGCGGCGTACCTCTACCAGCTGTCGTCGCTGTTCACGACGTTCTACACCGAGTGCCCGGTCGTGAAGCCGGAGCCGGAGCCCGTCGTGGGCGAGAACCGCCTGTTCCTGTGCGAGCTGACGGCCCGCACCCTCTCGAAGGGCATGTCCCTCCTGGGCATCCGCACCCCCGAGAAGCTCTGACCGACCTGACGGCGCTGCCCCCCGGCCTTCGGCCCGGGGGGCAGCGCCGTTTCAGCCGAGGATGCGCCGTACGGGCTGTCCCGTGATCCCGGCGATGGTCTCGAAGTCGGCGTCCTGGTGCAGGACGGTCAGCTTGTGCTGCTGCGCGACGACCGACACCAGCAGGTCCACAGGGCTCGCGCACTGGTGGGCACCGGCGTCCGCCAGCCGACGCTGGAGGGCTTCCGTCTCCGCCCATACGGAGTCCCGCGCGGTCCAGTACGGGAACACGGCCCGGAGCAGGTCGTCGGCCTCGTAGTACGCGGCCCGGCCGCCGACCGCACGCAGGAACTCCTGCCGGACCGGCTCGCACAACCCGACACGGCCGGACTCGACGAGCCGGTCCCATTCGGGTCCGACCTGACGTTGGTAGAAGCGCACCAGCGCGCTCGTGTCGATGAGGAAGTCATCGCTCACGCGGCCGACTGCCCCTTGCCGTCGGCCGGACCGTCGGCGTCGCCGTGCCCGATCGCAGCGAAGTCGATCTCGCCCTCGTCCACCATCTGCCGCATCCGCTCGATCGCCGCCGCCCGGCGTCTGCGGTCCGCGATCTCCCTGAGTGCGGCGTTGACGGTGTCCTTCTTCGTCGTGGTGCCGAGGAGCTGTGCGGCCTCTGCGAGCGCGTCGTCATCGAGGTCGATCACCGTTCTGGACATGGCCGCCTCCGGGTCGCCGTATATACGATTCCAAAAGAAGATATCAACGGCGCGGGTCCGGCACCACGTACGGACCACTGCCGATTTTCACCCGAATGGGTCGATTCGGGCCGTACGGGCCGGGTAGGGGACGGCGCGTCCTTCCCCCCATCCACCAGCGGAGGCATCCGTGCCCGACATGAACGGCCCCTACAAGCCCGGCACCCCGTGCTGGATCGACCTGATGGTCCCCGACCAGCAGGCGGCCCTCGACTTCTACTGCGACCTCTTCGGCTGGCAGGGCGAGGTCGGGCCGGCCGAGCAGGGCGGATACTCCGTCTGCCTCCTCAAGGGCAAGCCCGTCGCCGGCATCATGAAGGCATCCAACCCGGACGGGACCGTGCCCGACCCGATGCCGCCGACCGCGTGGACCACGTACCTGGCCACCGACTCCATCGACTCCACCCTCAAGTCGGTCACCGACGCGGGCGGTTCGGTCATGATGGGCGCGATGGACGTCATGGACCTCGGCCGGATGGCCGTGATCACCGACCCGACGGGTGCCGCCGTCGGCCTGTGGCAGGCCGGCACCTTCGACGGCGCGGGCATCGTCAACGAGCACGGCGCCCTGATCTGGAACGAGCTGAACACCGGCGACGTCCCCGCCGCGGCCGCCTTCTACACCGCGATCCTCCCCGTCACCACGGCCAGGTCCCAGATGCCCGACGCCGGCGAGTACACCGAGTTCAAGGTCGGCGACCGCGCCGTCGGCGGGATGATGGACCTCGCCAAGCTGCCGGACGGCGTGCCGCCGCACTGGATGCCGTACTTCCACGTCGACGACGTCGACGAGATCCAGGCCGCCGCGGTGCGCGCCGGAGGCAGCGTCATGGCCCCGGCCTTCGACATGGCGGCGGGCCGCATGGCCGTCCTCGCCGACCCCCAGGGCGGCGTCTTCTCCGTGATCAGGGCGACCGCACCGGAACAGCCCGCCTGACCGGCGGCCGGCGGCCGGTCACCCCGAGCACGAGCCCCCCGGCTGATCGCGGCGGTCGGGGGGGCGATCCGGCACCCGCTCCCCGAGGACTTTCGCGGCTGCCCGCCCGCGGGGCGGGGCACGAGATCTCCGTCGGGGCGTGTGACCAACACCATCGGGGCTTGCGCGAAAGGCAAACGGCGGGGAAAGTTCGGGTGAACCCGGCGGCAGGCCGGAACGACGCGGCCCGGAGAGGTGACAACAGGATGGGCGGCCTTCCCCGCATCCCGCTTCCGGCCGGCCTTCGCCGCGTCGCCCGCGCCGCCCTGCGCCACCCTTCGCTGGTGGGCCGGCAGCCCACCGCGGCGCAACGGGAACGTACCGCCGCGACGGGTCCCCGGGAGCCGTCCCGGTCCCGCGAGGACGAACTGCTGGAGGCTCTGCCCGGAGTGATCCGGTATCGCGGGCGGCTGGCCCACGTCCGTGACGACCTGCTGCCGCCCGACGTACGGGAGGCCAATCTGCGCATCGCGGCGGAGGCGCTGGAGGCGGGCGGCGTCGCGTACGGGCTCGTTCCCGACGGCGGCTCGGCCCACCGGGTCGCGATCGCCCCGGGCGACCGGGATGCCGCGCTCAAGGCCTGGGCCCACGCCTGCGCGGGCCTGCCGGTGTACGCGCAGTTGCTGGGCGACGGCCGGGAACTCGGCGAGGTGCTGGCCGAGTCGCTGCCGGACGCGGTCGCGGCCAAGGAGGCCGAACACCGGCAGAGCGGCGGTCCGGCCGACGGGAACCAGCACCGGCAGGTCAGGGGGGTCCGGCTGTTCATGCCCGCCGTGACCTCCGGCCGCACCCTCTACTACGGCCCCGACCACGGCTGCGACCTGGAGTTCTGGGATCCCTCCGACTCCGGTACCGGCGGTGTCGCGGCCCTGCGCGAGTGCCCCTACGGATGGTGGCTCCCCTCCCTGACGGCGACCGTCACGCGCAGGGTGGGCAGCCGCGACTATCCGGTGATCGACGCTCTCGACCGCCGGTTCCCGCACGACATCGACTTCCCCGTCGACGCGGTGATCACCTGGGTGGACGCCTCCGACCCCGCCTGGAGAAGCCGCCGGGACGCGGCGGCGGCCGACGCGGCCGGCACGGGCGACGCGGGCGGCACGGCCGGCACGGGCGACGGCGCGCGATCCGGTGTCGACCACGCCGAGCACCGCTACCGCGACCGCGGCGAACTCCGCTACTGCCTGCGCTCCATCGCCGCCTACGCGCCCTGGATCCGCCACATCTTCCTGATCACCGACCACCAGCTCCCGCCGTGGCTGGCCGTCGACCACCCCGGGATCACCGTCGTCGACCACGCTGCCCTCTTCACCGGGGTCGGCCACCGGCCGGTGTTCAATTCGCATGCCATCGAGAGCCGGCTGCACCGCGTACCCGGCCTGTCCGAGCACTTCCTCTACTTCAACGACGACATCTTCCTCGGGCGCCCGCAGCAGCCCCAGAACTACTTCCTGCCCTCCGGCCTGCCCAAGGTGTTCCACGACTCGCGGGCCGTGCCGCCGGGTCCGCCGGACGGCACGGACGACGTGTTCACCGCCTCGCAGAAGACCACCCGGCAGGCCGTCGAGGAGGCCGTCGGCCGCACGTACCCGCGCATCCTGGCCCACACGCCCTACCCGCTCAGCCGGTCCCTCTTCGCCCACGTCGAGGACACGCTGCCCGGTCTGCTCTCGGCCACCAGCCGCTCGGTCTTCCGCAGCGCCACCGACATCGCCCCGGTCACCCTCGCGTCCCACCTGGGCCTCGCGGACGGCCGGGCCGTCACGGGCGAACTCTCCCACGCGTACGTCTCCACCGGCCGCGCCGACGAGATCGAGCGACTGCCCGACCTGGTCCGGGACCGATGGCCGGACGCGTTCTGCCTGGCCGACGACGAGAGCGCCACCGTCACGGCTCTCGAACAGCAGCGGGTCGTCACGGCCTTCCTGGAGGCGTACTTCCCGGTTCCCTCACCGTACGAGAGGACCTGACCGGGCCGACACGAGCCCGGCCGACACAGGCGCGGGCCCGGCCGACACAGGCGCGGGCCCGGCCGACACAGGCGCGGGCCCGACCGACGCGGACGCGAGCCCGACCGACACAGGCGCAGCCGACGCGGGCCCGTACGGCCGCTGACGTACACCGTCGACGGGAGCGACCCGCTACCGCCCTACCGCCCTGCCGCCCTGCCGACCCGCCGACCCGCCGCGCGGCGGTCCGAGACACCGCCCCGCCTCTCAGTCCCCGCCCGGCGCCCGCTCCGCCACCAGCGCCGCCAGTCCGTCCAGGATCCGGCCCAGGCCGAAGCCGAACTGGAAGTCCGGCTCGTCCGAGCCCGCGAACGCGTCCGACTCCAGCAGCCGCGTCACCGCCGGGTGGGTGTCCGGGCCGGTCATCAGCCGCAGCGTGCGTACGTACTGGCCCATGACCCGGTCCGGTGAGACACCCGACTTCACGATGGCGTCCATCATGTCGGCCGCCATCGTCGCCTCGTTGCGGACCAGACCGCCGATCAGGATGATCGTCGAGATCTTCTCGCCCTCGGTCAGGGCCGTGCCGGCCAGCGCCGCGAGCCCGCGCTCCATCCAGGCCAGCTGGTTCGGGCTGACCGGTGCCCCGGTGATCGGGATGCGCAGGATCCAGGGGTTGGCCATCAGCACGGCCCGCTGCGCGTACGCCCACTCGGTCACCAGCTCGCGCCAGCCCCACCCCTCCGCCTCCGGCGGCAGCGCCGGCGGGGCGCCGACGCCCGCGTCCGACATGAGGATGTGGAGCTCCTCCTTCGCCGTGACGTACCGGTAGAGGGACATCGTCGAGACGCCCAGCTCCTTGGCCACCCGGCCCATGGAGACGGCGTCCATCCCTTCACCCGCGGCCAGCGCCACGGCCTTCTCCACGATGCGCGGCAGCGTGAGCGTGGGGCGCGGCCCCTTTCCGGGCCGCTCGCGCAGGCCCCAGGCCATTTCCAGGCTCGCCGGAAGCCCGGTACCGGTGCCTTCGTCGTCCTCGTCCGCCATGACCGCCCACTCCTCGATTGACCCCCATCCTAGTTCTGTGTATTACTTACACAGAAGAGCGTAAGCCATACGCAGAAGACAGCGACGGGAAGGGAGCACCGCCCCCTCATGACCACGCACGCCACCGGCGCCCTCGGAATCCACGCCACCGGCCTGACCAAGGCCTACGGCGACCTCCGCGTCCTCGACGGCATCGACCTGGCCGTCCCCCGCGGCAGCGTCCTCGCCCTCCTCGGCCCCAACGGCGCCGGAAAGACCACCACCGTCCGGATCCTCGCCACCCTCACCAGCCCCGACGCGGGCACCGCCCGCGTCGCCGGCCACCACACCGTCACCGAGCGGGCCCTCGTCCGCGAACGCATCAGCCTCACCGGCCAGTTCGCCGCCGTCGACGAACTCCAGACCGGCGCCGAAACCCTCCGCATGATGGGCCGGCTCTGCGGCCTCTCCCCGCGCGCCGCCCGCGCCCGCGCCGACGAGCTCCTCGCCCGGTTCGGGCTCACGGACGCCGCCGCGCGCACTGCCAGGACGTACTCGGGTGGCATGCGGCGCCGCCTCGACCTCGCCGCGAGCCTCGTCTCCCGGCCCGAGGTCATCTTCCTCGACGAGCCGACCACCGGACTCGACCCGCGCAGCCGCCAGGACCTGTGGGAACTCGTACGGGAACTGCGCGCCGACGGCACGACCGTGCTGCTCACCACCCAGTACCTGGAGGAGGCCGACCGGCTCGCCGACCGCGTCGCCGTCCTCGCCGACGGACGGATCGCCGCCGAGGGCACGCCCGCCGAGCTCAAGGCGCGCGTCGCGGGCCACCGGCTGGACCTCACCCTCACCACGCAGGCCGCCTACGAGGCCCTGGCCCCACGCGCCGTCCACCTCGCCCCGGACGACCTCACCCTCGGCGTCGCCACCGACGGGACCGCCGCCCACGTCCGCGCCCTGCTCGACGAACTCGATCCGGAGCGCACCGCCGTGGACCGCTTCGCCGTCCGCACCGCCAGCCTCGACGACGTGTTCCTCACCCTGACGGGAGCCGACCGATGACCGCCACGCCCGTGAGCGCCCTCACCCTGGCCGGCCGCAGCCTGCGCATCAGCAGCCGGCAGCCCGACGCGCTGATCACCGCGCTGATGCTGCCCGTGATGCTGATGCTGATCTTCGTCTACTTCTTCGGCGGGGCCATCGACACCGGGACGGAGTACGTGACGTACGTGGTCCCGGGCGCCATGCTGCTCTGCGCCGGCTTCGGCGCCGCCTCCACCGCGGTCAGCGTCGCCGACGACATGCGCACCGGCGTCATCGACCGTTTCCGCACCCTCGACATCGGCGGCATCCCCGTCCTGGCCGGACACGTCACCGCCTCGGTCCTGCGCAACCTGCTCTCCACCACCCTGGTCCTCGCCGTCTCCCTCGCCATCGGCTTCCGGCCCCAGGCCGGACCGGCCGCCTTCCTCGCCGCGGCCGGCCTGCTGCTGACGTACATCACGGCGATCTCATGGCTGGCCGCCGCACTCGGACTGCTCGCGAAGACGCCGGAGGCGGCGGGCGGCTTCACCTTCCTGATGATGTTCCTGCCCTACCCCTCCAGCGCCTTCGTCCCCATCGAGACCATGCCCGGCTGGCTGCACGGCTTCGCCGAGCACCAGCCGCTCACCCCGGTGATCGAATCCCTGCGCGCCCTGCTCCTCGCGCAGCCCGCCGGAAGCGCCCCCTGGACGGCCCTGGCCTGGTGCGCGGGCATCACGGCCGCGGCCGTGGCCCTCGCGGCCGTCCTGTTCCGCAGCAGGACCCGCTGAGCGGCTCCGGAAGGAGCCCCTCAGCGGGCCGGTGGTCCGCCCGCCGCTCAGCGGTTGAGCGGGTAGGAATGACGGCCCGTCGCCTCGTCGATCTCCGAGTGGGCCTTCTGCAACAGCTGCTGCGAGAGATCCATGAGCGCACGAGCACCCGCGATCTCTTCCCCGACCCTCATCTGCTCCGGGTCGGAGGGGTGACGCAGGGCATAGCCCCGCGCCCTGATCTCGGAGCCGTCCCCGAGCCGTACCAGGGCCGCCGCACTGGTGCGGTGGCCCTCCTCGGTGAATTCGAGCTCCACATGCCACCCGACGAGCGTGGCCATGGTGCATCACCTCCAGGGGTCACCTATCCCTCCAGAGTGCGCCCACGCCGAGGCGGGCGCGAGCGGAGCCAAAGCCCGGCCCCACCCCCAGGCGCGTCAGGGTCACAACCGGCGGCAGCCGACAGGGCGGGGGGCGCGAGGAGAGGCAGGGGCGTGGGGAAGCGCGTATGGGGCGGGTCAGCCGCCGGCCAGGCTGGTCGCCACCGCCTGGAACCACGCCCCGTAAGAGAACGGCTCGGGCGGGTTGACCTCCATGCCGAGTTCCGCTGCGGCCAGGGCGTATTCGCCCTCGTCCATCGGGAGGGCGATCAGCTCGTGGAGCTCGCCGACAAGCCGGGCCACGAGCTGCGGATCGGTGGTGGCGGCGTAGTCCGCGACCGCAGCCTTGTGGTCGGGGAACTCGTCGACGATGTCCTGCGAGAACCAGCCGCCCAGCAGCTGGGCGGTCTCCGGGAACCTCGCGTGCCACTCCCAGTGCGTCTGCGGGGTCATCGGCGGTGGCACCTCGCCGTCCTCGACGCTCTGCTTGAGGTGGTCGGCGAGCACGAGCAGCCAGTCGCCGATCGCGGCCTGCGGAATCCCGACGTCGGGGACTGCGTAGAACTCACCGAGGTCGATCCGCAGGCGCCCCGGAGGATTGCGGCTGTACTCACGCAGCTGGCGTTCCGCCTCCGCGATCGCCCAGGGGCGGGTGTGCCAGGTGTGGCGCAGATAGGCGTCCAACGCAGGGCTGCGACGCTCGGCCGTGTCCTCCCCCTGCCGGCCGAGGTAGGAGCGCATGACCTGATCGAGCTCGCCGTAGCGCCGGTCGTGTTCGAGGGGCTTCATGGGCACGGTCGGTTGCCTCTACAGGTAGAACGGGACGGTGGTCTGGACGACGAACCCGTACGGGCTGTCCGCCTCGCGGCGCAGGACGACGCGGGCGGCGCGGACGTCGACGGGCCCCTGCCCGGCGAGGAGCATCGCCTCCAACTGCACCCGGCCGACGGGCTCCTCGCGCGACGGCCAAGCGGCCTCGATGGTGAGCCGGGCCCGCGTTCCCTGGGCGAGCCAGCGGTGGATGACCTGCTCGTTGGCAGTCACCACCTGCTGGGTGGCCCACTGCGCGGTCTCCCGGTCGGGGTAGGTGGCGGATCGGGTCAGCATCGGATCATTGTCTCAATTCGCGTTGAACGACCAGAAGACACCGACCTCGTCCGCGGACACCGCGACCAGGCCGAGGTCCATCATGTAGCCGGTGAAGGGGTGGCCGCCTTCGAGCTCCCGTGCCAGGAAGTCGGGCGCGTCGCAGGTACGGGCCAGATCTGAAGACGTCCAGAACGCCGCATCCGGGCCGAAGCGGTCCAGCACGGTCCGGGCGTCCGCCAGCACCATGTCCCGGTCCTCCCGGAGGCAAACCGGGTTGCTCTCGAAAAACCACTCCTGCGCAAGCGAGGCGAGCAGCTCGACGGCGGAGCCGGCCGTGATCGGCCGAAGCCCGGCCCGCAATTCCTCGGCGGTGAGCGCATGGAACGGATAAAAGGGATAGCCGCTCTCCCGTCCCACCTTGTGCGTGTGCGTTTCCAGGACGGCCCACCCCCGTGGGTCGGCGACCGACCGCTCCATGACGGCGCAGACGTCCTCGGCCCAGTCCTCGTGCAACCGAGGCCCGCTCCAAGCGAAGGTGTAAACCTCCTCCAGGAGCCGTATCAGCGCTGCTTCCCAGGTGGTGCTGTCGCGGAGGTTCATCAGGGTCCCTGGGTAGGTCGAGGCGCGGGCATCGACGTGTAGATGATGTACGGGGGAACGAGGCTGGAATCGTACCTAAGGATGGTCTTGACCCATGTGACATCGACCGCCGGCGCATTGAGTCCGTGGTCCTTGTAACCCGTCCCGGGGATCTTGCCCGGAGTCCCGTCCTGGTTGTCCATGGGCTGCTTGGAAACGTACTTGCCGCTGACCTCACCGTTGGGCGTCTGGCTCACGAAGGCCTTGTTCGCGCGGTCAGGCGGGTTGGAGGCGAGCCAGGCGTCGATCTCGGACTGCTTCAGCCGGAGGTTCTGCTCGGTGAACCGCTGCGCGTCCGCGATCGTCTTGAAGGTTGACGAACCGCCGATGGTGGGCCTACTGCCCTCGGGCCACGAGTTGTGCGGGTTGGCCTGGTCACGCAGGCGCTGCGCGAGCTGCTCGTCGGTCTTGCCCACGTGCTTGTCCAGGGTATGACCGCCGCCGAGGTACTCGTTGGCCGCCAGGTCGAAAGCCACGTTGCCGTTCGAGCCTGGAACGGTCCACTGCTGCTCGTGCTTGAAGTCGTTGAGCGACCGGGAGCCGAAGCCGTGGGCGCGGGCGACACCGGCTTGGAAGGTCGGGGCACTCCGGTGCGCCTCGTTGAGTACGGTCTCCAGCGCTTCCATGCGTGTGGTGAGGCCGTCCACGATGCCGGTGTACTTGTCCACGATCCGGTTGAGCTTGGCCTTGTCCAGGTTCAGGACCGTGTTGACGTCAAACTTCAGCAGGAGCCCAATGGCGCCACCGGCCCCGCCGACCACGCTGGTGACCGCGCCCGCGATGGTCTTGAGACTGGGCTTCTCCTTGGCCTTCTCCAAGTCGTCGAGGATGCTCATGGCGGCCTTCTTCATGGCTCGCTTGAGCTCTTCGAAGACGTCGTGGTCAAGCTCGACAGCGGCTTCCGCGTACTCGCGCAGACAGTCGCTGATCTTGATCGCCACATCGGCCAGGACGGCCATCACCGGCTGACTGCCCGTGGCCACCCGTGCCCCGTGCGAGCCGGTGGTGTGCGCCCACTGGTAGCCGTGCCGGGAGGGCCCGGACTGACCCCAGTCCGTCGCACCCCACAGCGCACTGCAGAACGTCCGCATGGCGGCTTCCCAGTCGGCCCGGCCGTGGTTGGTGATGGTGCCGATGATGTTCGTCAGCTCGGCCGCCGTGTTGCCCGGGACGGTCGAGGCGTTCATCCAGCTGTGGCAGTGCGAGTTGAGGTAGTGCTGCTGCGGGTAGGGGTAGACGTCCGCCACTTTGCCGACACGGAAGATGTTCTTCGCGGCGGGCTGCAAGACATCCCGGACGATCTCCGGTATGCCCTCCATCGCACTGCGGATCAGGTCGTCTCCGCCGTCGTTGTCACCCCACTTGATGTCGGGGACGCTGGCGAATTTGGGGTCCTTGTCGATGACCGTGGGCAGCGGGCGCTGCTCTGCAGCCTTCCCGGGCTTGGGATGGGACGCCGCATCGGCCTTGGTGTAGGCGTTGGCGGTCTCCGTGAAGCCGACGGCGACACCGCCGATGCTGACCACGCTCTTGCCCAGCACCTCCAGCCAGCGGTTTCCTATCTTCTTGTAGGCCTGCGCGAACTTCTCGGCGCTGGTGCCCGCCCCACCGGCGTCCGGGTATTTCTGCAGCTCCTGCACGAGTGTGTTCCCACCTCGCATCATGGGGTCCTGCTGTCCGGCGACCCGGCCGGAGGCGGTCCACAGGCTCGACGGCTTGACGTCGATGTTGCCGCCTCCGGCAGGCGGCTGCGCCGGGCCGGGGCCCGGGGTGGGGCCGGCCATCAGGCTCCGCCTCCCCAGCCCTGGAGCACGGATTTGTTCGCCGCGGCGTAGTTGAGGTGTCCCGTGACCACGACCTCGTGGAGCCAGGCCTGCGCGGCTTTGAGGTCCTGGGCCGAGCGATCCCATTTGTCGAGCTCGTCGATGAAGGCCTGCCGGGCCTCGCCGTCCCAGCTCAGAACGGCCTTCTTGGTGCGCTCGTAAAGCAGGTCGAGCTTCTCGTTGAGGTTCTTGAGGATCTCCTCCAGGTCGCCGGAAAGGCGCTGCAGGGTGGCGAAATCGACGGTTATACGGTCGTCGTCCGACATGGTGGGACTGTTCCTCGCTGCTCTCAGATGTCCTGCAGACGGCTCTGCGGAGCCGCTGGAGCCTGGTCGGGCACGGTCAATTCCTCGGCAGACGCCGCCACGTCCTCCTGGCTCTGTACACGCTTGAACGCGGCCAAGATCTCCAGTTCCTGGGCTGTGAAGCCGTCACGAGCGGCCCGGGTGGCCTCTTCGAGGAGGGCGAGCACCTGCCGGATCCGCACGGCGTCCTCGGCCGCTCCCCGATGCAAGGAGCGGTAGGCCGTAGCGGTGGGACCCTGCCAGCCGGCCGCGATGCTGTCGACCACCCGGTCCATGTCGCGGATCTGCCGTTCCAGATGTCCTTGCATCTGGTCCAGGTCGTCAGCGAGCCGGGTGAGGCCGTTCTCCGAGACCCTGAGATCGCTGTCCTGCACGTCCACCCCTCGCCAGCACTGCCGTGCCGAATTCGTATGTACTGCCTATGAGGTTCGCATATTGTCGAACTGCACGCCTGAGTGCGCGTACCCAGGCGTGTCGGCCAGAGACGGCGTGAACCTCACAGGCCCACATGCGTACTTGACACGTCAAGGCCCGCAGGGTTCTTGCTGCAAGCCGGGGAGCTGCGTATGGCCGACCCGGTCTCACGGGACGCTGCGCTACTCAGGCTTCCGGCCGGCTCGCCCGCGCCTTCCGAACCGGCCGATGAATCAGCCTTCCGCCCGCCCGGTCTGCCCATGTCAGCTCAGATGAGAGGCAGACGCGGTCGTCGAGGAGCGCGTAGCGGCCGATTCACCGCCCCGCGCTCACAGCGCGTTGAACGACCAGAAGACACCGACCTCGTCCGCGGACACCACGATCAGGCCGAGGTCCATCATGTAGCCGGTGAAGGGGTGGCCGCTTCTGAGGTCCTGTGCCAGGAAGTCGGGCGCGTCGCTAGTACGGGCGAGGCGGGAAGAGGTCCAGAACGTCGCGTCCGGGCCGAAGCGGTCCAGCACGGTCCGGGCGTCCGCCAGCACCATGTCCCGGTCCTCCCGGAGGCAAACCGGGTTGCTCTCGAAAAACCACTCCTGCGCAAGCGAGGCGAGCAGCTCGACGGCGGAGCCGGCCGTGATCGGCCGAAGCCCGGCCCGCAATTCCTCGGCGGTGAGCGCATGGAACGGATAAAAGGGATAGCCGCTCTCCCGTCCCACCTTGTGCGTGTGCGTTTCCAGGACGGCCCACCCCCGTGGGTCGGCGACCGACCGCTCCATGACGGCGCAGACGTCCTCGGCCCAGTCCTCGTGCAACCGAGGCCCGCTCCAAGCGAAGGTGTAAACCTCCTCCAGGAGCCTCAGCAGGGCTGCTGCCCAGGTGGCGGCACCGGTGGATCGGGGGTACATGGATTCTCCTCTCGGCTCAGCAGTCGAAGGTCCAGAACAACCCGACCTCTGTGTCGGAGACGATGACCAAGCCGGCGTCCTCCCAACAAGAGGTCATCGGGGTGTAGCCCCAGTGGGACGCCCCGAAGTCCAGCGTGCGGCCCCTGCCTGCACCGACAGTGACGTTGGTGTGGCACGTGAACGTGTCCCCGTAGCGGGCAAGGACGGTGCGGGCCATGTTCTGCAGCTCGTCGAAGCTCTCGGTGAACCGTTCGAGGTTCCGCAGGGTGCAGCCGCCGTCGGTGAGCGCGAGGAGGAGGTTCTCGGCACTCGCACGGTCGATCTCGTGCAACCGTTCCCCGATGTCGGCCGGGGTGAGCGGGCGGGACGGCTCGTCCCCGACGAACGGACGGCAGAACGGGAAGTCCGGGTGCTCCTGAGAGCGCTCGCTCGCGGTGTCGTCGAGCCCCGCCCAGCCACGCGGGTCGGGAACGGCGCGCGCCATGACGGCGAGCACGTCCGCCCGCCAGTCCTCGTGCGCGCGCGGGCCGGTGGCAATGAACGAGTACGCGTCCTCGTACAGGTGCCGGATCGCCCCTTCCCAGGGCGCCTGGTCGGCAACGGACAGGTGTTCAGCCTGCATGTAGAACCTCTCGGTATCGACGTGCCAAGTGCGCACGTATGCCTATGAGGTTCACAGACCGCACAGCCGCGCACCTGAGTACGCGCACTCATGTTCAGTGTCCCGTCGCGGAGTTCACTGGAGCCACGGCCCCGACCCCGGGCGCCGGCGCCGACCGGCATCCGCGTGCGTTCGTCGCGCCGCTCGTCTCCACCCTGCTGACGCTGCCGATGGCAGCCGTCGCGTTCTTCTTCGTCGGGCTGGCTCCGGTGGCCTGCGACTCCTGCGGGGGTGCGGTGAGCGACCGGTTCGACGACTCCTACCACCTCGCCTTCCCCGTCTTCGGGATCGGCATGGCGGTGGTCCTGGTCCTGCTGCTCTGCGCGCGGGCGCTGCCCTGGCGGCGGGGCAATGCCGCCGCCAGGGTGTGGCCGGCCGTGATCGCCCCGGCCGCCGTCGTCCTCGACTTCATCGTCTTCCACGGCCTCGTTGACTGGCCGTGGGACGGATCAGGCCCCGATCAGGCGTTGCGCAGCCAGCCCGCGACCTCGGTCGCCCAGTAGGTGAGGATCGTGTCCGCGCCCGCGCGCTTGATGCCGAGCAGGGTCTCCAGGATGGCCCGGTCCCGCTCGATCCAGCCCTTCTCCGCGGCCGCCTCGATCATCGCGAACTCGCCGCTGATCTGGTACGCCGCGACCGGTACGTCCACGGCCTCCGCGACCCGGTACAGGATGTCGAGGTAGGGGCCGGCCGGCTTGACCATGACCATGTCCGCGCCCTCCTCCAGGTCGAGCGCGAGCTCCCGCAGGGACTCGCGGGCGTTGGCCGGGTCCTGCTGGTACGTCTTGCGGTCGCCCTGGAGGGAGGAGGCGACGGCCTCGCGGAACGGGCCGTAGAAGGCGGAGGAGTACTTCGCCGTGTAGGCGAGGATCGAGACGTCCTCGTGCCCGGTCTCGTCGAGGGCGTCGCGGATGACCCCGACCTGCCCGTCCATCATGCCGCTGGGGCCGACCACGTGGACGCCCGCGTCCGCCTGGACCTGCGCCATCTCGGCGTAGCGTTCCAGCGTCGCGTCGTTGTCGACGCGGCCGTGCTCGTCCAGGACGCCGCAGTGCCCGTGGTCGGTGTACTCGTCCAGGCACAGGTCCGACATGATCACCAGGTCGTCGCCGACCTCGGCCTTCACGTCGCGGATGGCGACCTGCAGGATGCCGTCCGGCTCGGTGCCGGCCGTGCCGAGGGCGTCCTTGTTCTCGTCGGCCGGAACGCCGAAAAGCATGATGCCCGCGACCCCCGCCTCGACCGCTTCCACGGCCGCCTTCCGCAGGGTGTCCCGGGTGTGCTGGACCACGCCCGGCATGGCGGAGATGGCGAGCGGCTCGCTGATGCCCTCGCGCACGAACGCCGGGAGGATCAGGTCAGAGGGGTGCAGCCGGTTCTCCGCGACCATCCGCCGCATCGCCGGGGTGGTGCGCAGCCGACGGGGCCGTGCGCCGGGGAAGGATCCGTACGTGCTCATGTTCCAGTCGCCTCTTCGAGCATCGACAGCAGTCGCAACAAGCCTAGAGCCCGTGCGGCGGCCCTCCCGCCCCGACCGCCCTGCCCTCACCTTCCTCCCCGCCCGCGCCGCCCTCCCCGACCGCGAACTCGCACCACACCACCTTGCCGGGCACCCGCGGCAGGGTCCCCCACCGGTCCGCGACCGCCGCCACCAGCAGCAGTCCGCGCCCGCCCTCGGCCCCTGGGTCCCGGTCCGCTACGCGCGGCCGGCCGCCGCCGCTGTCGTGCACCTCGACCCGTACGGTCCCCTCGTACCGCACCATCCGCAGCCGGTAGCCGCGGCCGGGCGGGACGCCGTGCAGCAGGGCGTTGGTCGCCAGCTCGCTCACGCAGAGCAACACGTCGTCGTGGCGGCATGTGACACCCCACGCGTGCAATGTTTCTGCCGCGAACTCCCTGGCCGGACGCACGGTTTGGCGACTGCGGGGATAGAACCGCTCGCGCAGCAGGGCCGGTTGGATTTCCACGTTCACGCGCCGATCGTCGCCGTGTGTGACTAGCGTGAGCAAGACGAGTAACCCGTACTCCTTGATGAGTACGGGTTGGTAGCTGCATCCCACTGGTGCTTATGGGGAGATCACCGGTATGCCACCACGTAAGAAATCCCGGCTGAACCAGTCAGTGCTGAAGATGGTCGGCGCGCAGGTCGCCGCCGCCCGAGCCGCCGTGGGGATGACCCAACGTGCCCTCGCCGAAGCTGTGCACATCGACGTGGAGACCGTGGCCTCCATCGAGCAGGGCCGACGCGCCTTGATGCCGAACGTTGCCGAGAGGATGGACCGGATCCTCGGCCTGCCGGGCCTGCTGACGGTAGCTGCGAACGAGATGCCGGTGGTCGATGTGATTCCCCCATGGGCAGAGGAGTACTTCGCCAACGAAGCCGAGGCGATCGCTCTGTCCTGGTACGACGCCATACTCGTGCCCGGGCTGCTCCAAACTGAGGAATACGCCCGCGCGGTGTTCCGCTGCCGCGTCCCCTATATGGGCGACGAGAAGATCGAACTCCAGACGGCGCGCCGCATCAAGCGTCAGGACATCCTGCACCGTGAAATCCCGCCCACTCTCGGTTTCATCGTCGCGGAATCAGCGCTGCGCGATCGTCTCGGCGGTGACGACGTCCGACGGGAGCAGCTGCGCCACCTGCGCGATTGCGCCCAACGTCCAGCGATCTCCCTCCAAGTCCTCCCCCTTGGACTCACCGCTCACGCAGGTCTCACAGGTTCGTTCATCCTGTTGGAGACGCCCGATCACCATCGTCTCGCGTATTCCGAAAACCAGCGCGTCAGCATCGCCGTACACAGCCCCAGTGAGGTGAGCATCCTGGCCCAGAAGTACGCAATGCTGCGATCCCAGGCCCTCAATGTCGCGGACACACAAACCCTGTTGGACCAGCTACTGGGAGAGTCATGAGCAGCTCGTCAAAGTGGTTCAAGTCCAGTTACAGCACTGATGAAGGCGACGCCTGCGTCGAAGTCGCCACCTGCACCTGCACCTGCGCCGCCGCACAGGTGCACGTCCGGGACTCCAAGGTCACCGACGGGCCCGTCCTCACCCTCGCCCCCGCCGCCTGGGCGGGTCTCACCCGCTGGGTCACCGGCTCCTAGGGCTCCAGCGAGGGGAAACCGTCCTGGTCCAGCTCCGGGGCGCCACCCCGGGGGACCGACGGGAAGGGGGCCGGCTCCTGGTGCTTCGACGGGGAGCCGGTCCGGGTCGGCTCGCGGAGCTGCGTCTCGTACACCACCATGAACACGGCGCACGCCGCGGCGATCAGGCCGAGGAAGGCAAGGACGCAGCCCGCCTCCACGCGGCCTCGCGTGTGGCTCGGCGGAAGTGCGGTGGCCCGGTCGGGGTGGCCGGCGGGGTGGCGGACGGTCACGGTGTCGCCAGGCACGACCGTCGGGGAACCGCCCGTCTCCTCGAACCGTACGAGGCGGCCATCGGGGCCGGGGAACTCGTACACGTGGCGTCGTGACGTGTGGCTGCCCGCCCCCTGGCGCCGACGGGTGACGACGTACGCCCCCACGCAGCGCCCGGGGACGGTGATCCCGGCGTTCCAGGCGGCCTGGAGGCGGCGCAGCCGGATCACGGTCCCGGCCCCCGCGGCGAGGCAGAAGAGGATGATCAGTGCGGGTATGAGAAGCGGCAGTCGGTCCATGGGCCCCCCGAGCGTGCGTAGGTGTGTGTGTACGTTCCACGAAGATCACCATTCAAGCGGCCGGGGCAGGTACGGACCAGCGAATATGCCGTGCCGCCCGTCGCAGGGCAGGCGCCGGTGCGGTGAGCGCCGGCCCCTCCCCCCTCCCCGCGATGCGGCAGGAACGGACGAAGGGGCCCGGGCGCGGCAATCCTCCGCACCCGGGCCCCTCACCCGTTCCGTCAGGCCGTCTCCGGCCGGCTAAGCCGCTCACGTCGTACGACGCCTGCGCGCTCCCGGGCGGCGTTCGCTCGGCCGGAACACCGCCTCGCCGGCCTCCTTGGCCGCCTCGCGGCGTGCCGCACCGTACTCGGCGAGGGCCTCCGCGAGCTTCGACACCGACGGCTCCGGGGAGAGCACGTCGACCCGCAGGCCGTGCTCCTCCGCGGTCTTGGCCGTCGCCGGGCCGATACAGGCGATGACGGTCACGTTGTGCGGCTTGCCCGCGATCCCGACGAGGTTGCGGACGGTCGAGGAGGACGTGAAGAGAACGGCGTCGAAGCCGCCGCCCTTGATCGCCTCGCGGGTGTCCGCCGGCGGCGGCGACGCGCGCACGGTCCGGTAGGCGGTGACGTCGTCGACCTCCCACCCGAGCTCGATCAGTCCGGCGACCAGCGTCTCCGTGGCGATGTCGGCGCGCGGCAGGAAGACGCGGTCGATCGGGTCGAAGACCGGGTCGTACGGCGGCCAGTCCTCCAGCAGCCCGGCCGCGGACTGCTCCCCGCTCGGCACGAGGTCCGGCTTCACGCCGAACTCCACCAGCGAGGCCGCGGTCTGCTCGCCCACCGCGGCGACCTTGATGCCCGCGAAGGCGCGCGCGTCGAGCCCGTACTCCTCGAACTTCTCGCGGACGGCCTTGACGGCGTTGACCGAGGTGAAGGCGATCCACTCGTAGCGGCCCGTCACCAGGCCCTTGACCGCGCGCTCCATCTGCTGCGGGGTGCGCGGCGGCTCCACCGCGATCGTCGGCACCTCGTGCGGCACCGCGCCGTAGGAACGCAGCTGGTCGGAGAGCGAGGCGGCCTGTTCCTTCGTCCGCGGTACGAGGACCCGCCAGCCGAACAGCGGCTTCGACTCGAACCAGGACAGGTCCTCGCGGCGCGCGGCGGCGCCGTGCTCGCCCACCACGCATATGACGGGGCGGGAGCCCTCGGGCGAGGGCAGGACCTTGCCCTGCTTGAACACCTGGGCGATCGTGCCCAGGGTCGCCGACCAGGTCCGCTGACGCGTGGTCGTGCCGGACACCGTCACGGTCAGCGGGGTGTCGGGCTTGCGCCCGGCGCTCACCAGCTCGGCGGCGGCGGCCGAGGCCGTCTCCAGCGTCGCGGAGACGACGAGGATCCCGTCGCTCGTCCCGGCCTCGCTCCAGCAGCGCGCCGACGCGGTCTTCGCGTCGACGAACCGCACGTCCGCGCCCTGCTTGTCGCGCAGCGGGACACCGGCGTACGCGGGCACGCCGACGGCGGTCGCGACGCCGGGCACCACCTCGAAGGGGATCCCCTCGGTCGCGCACGCGAGCATCTCGTCGGCGGCGTTGCCGTCGAGTCCGGGGTCGCCCGTGACGGCACGCACGACCCGCCTGCCGGAGCGCGCGGCCTCCATGACAAGATTGGCGGCGTCCCGGATCACCGGGACCCCGGCGGCTGCTGACACCTCGTCAGCTACGGTCAGCTGCGGCGTGTCTACACCCGCGCGCGCATGCGTCCGTACGACTTCGAGCACCTCGGGTTCCGCGATCAGTACGTCGGCGGCGGCGAGCGCCTCGACGGCGCGCAGCGTGAGCAGACCCGGGTCACCCGGGCCGGCGCCGAGGAAGGTGACGCGTCCGTGGGCGGCGACGGCCGGATACGCGGAGGTGGTCGGAATTGAGGGGTTCAAAGGGATCGCTCCCCCATCAGACCGGCCGCGCCCTTGGCCAGCATCTCGTCCGCGAGTTCGCGGCCGAGCGCCATGGCCTCGTCGTACGACTGGGGCACGGGACCGGTGGTGGACAGCTGCACCAGCGTCGAGCCGTCGAGGGTTCCGACGACGCCGCGCAGGCGCATTTCATTGACAATCCGTCCGTCGGCCAGCAGGTCGGCGAACGCGCCCACGGGTGCGCTGCAGCCGGCCTCCAGGGCGGCGAGCAGAGAACGCTCCGCGGTCACGGCGGCCCGGGTGTGCGGGTCGTCGAGCCTGCCGAGCGCGGCGATGAGGTCCGTGGAGGACGCGGGGCACTCCACGGCCAGGGCTCCCTGGCCGGGGGCGGGGAGGATGCTGTCGACGGACAGCAGTTCGGTGGCCTCGTCGCCGCGGCCGATCCGGTTCAGGCCGGCGGCCGCGAGGACGACGGCGTCGAGCTCGCCGTCGCGCACGAAGCCGATGCGGGTGTCGACGTTGCCGCGGATGGGCACCGTCTCGATCCGCTTGCCGAGCGAGCGCGCGAGGTGGTTGAGCTGGGCGGTGCGGCGGGGCGAGCCGGTGCCGATGCGGGCGCCGTCGGGCAGCTGCTCGAAGGTCAGGCCGTCGCGGGCGACGAGCGCGTCGCGGGCGTCCTCGCGCCGCGGCATGGCCGCGATGACGAGGTCGTCGGGCTGCGTGGTCGGCAGGTCCTTCAGCGAGTGCACCGCGAAGTCGACCTCGCCGCGCAGCAGTGCGTCACGCAGGGCGGTGACGAACACGCCGGTCCCGCCGATCTGGGCGAGGTGCTCGCGCGAGACGTCGCCGTACGTCGTGATCTCCACGAGTTCGACGGGCCGGCCGGTGAGCGCCCGGACCGCGTCGGCGACGTGCCCCGACTGGGACATGGCCAGCTTGCTCCGCCGCGTACCGAGCCGCAGCGGCTGGTCGGGACGTGTGTTCATGATGCCCGTCCTGGGTCGTCGTCGTTCTTCGGATCGGCCGCGTCCGCCCGGCTGACGGAAGCAACCGTCTGAGGGTCGAGGTCGAAGAGTTCACGCAGTGCGTCGGCGTACCCGGCGCCGCCGGGCTCGCTCGCGAGCTGCTTGACGCGCACGGTCGGCGCGTGGAGGAGCTTGTCCACGACGCGGCGCACGGTCTGGGTGACTTCGGCGCGCTGTCGCTCGTCGAGGTCGGGGAGCCGCCCGTCGAGGCGGGCCACTTCCATGGCCACGACCTCGGCCGCCATGGCCCGCAGGGCCACGACGGTGGGCGTGATGTGGGCGGCCCGCTGGGCCGCGCCGAAGGCGGCGACCTCCTGGGCGACGATCCCGCGTACGGCGTCGACGTCGGCCGCCATCGGGGCGTCGGCAGACGCCTCGGCGAGCGATTCGATGTCCACGAGCCGGACGCCGGGGATCCGGTGCACGGCCGCGTCGATGTCCCTGGGCATGGCCAGGTCGAGCAGCGCGAGCCGGACGTCGGTGGCATGGGCCTGCGGACGGGCGCTGCGGCGGGGCTGCCGCTGTGCGGCGGCCTCGCCCTGGTCGGCCCAGGTCCCGTGCAGTTCGAGGGAGCCGGCGTCGACGCCGGTCAGCGCGGAGCGTCCGTCGAGCCCGACGGGGCAGCCGTCGGCCTCGGTGTCCGCGGGCGCGCTGATGGTCCGCGCGGCTCCGGCGTCGGCGAGCCGGGCGCCGGCCTCCGCGGCGGCGACCAGCCGGGCGAGCACACGGCCGTCCGGCCCGGCCACGTCCAGCCCCGCCTGCTGTTGGGGCGCGGGGATCCGGGGGCGGAGCCCCTGGTGGGCCTGGGGCGCAGCCCCGGTCGCTCCCTGCTCCGCCGGGGCGAGCCCAGCGGCGCCGAAGGACACGGCGGCCAGCACGTCGTCGGCGGTCAGTACGAGCCCGGTGGCGCCGGTGCAGGACACGACCACGTCGACTCGTGTCAGCTCGTCGGCGACCTCGGCCATCGGGATGGCCGAGGCCCGCACTCCCGTGCCTGAGGCAACCAGAATCTCCGCCAGTCGCTCCGCCCGCTCGGCGGTACGGTTCGCCACGGCGATCTCGGCGATGCCGACCCGGGCGAGGGTGGCCGCGGCCAGCGAGGACATCGATCCGGCGCCGATCACCAGGGCCCGCTTGCCGGACGCCCACTCGGCGACCGGCGTGCACACCGCGAGCTGCTCCAGCCCGAAGGTCACCAGCGACTGGCCGGCGCGGTCGATCCCGGTCTCCGAGTGCGCGCGCTTGCCGACCCGCAGCGCCTGCTGGAACAGGTCGTTGAGCAGTCGGCCGGCGGAGTGCTGCTCCTGGCCCAGCGCGAGGGCGTCCTTGATCTGGCCGAGGATCTGCCCCTCGCCGACGACCATGGAGTCCAGTCCGCACGCCACCGAGAACAGGTGGTGCACCGCCCGGTCCTCGTAGTGCACGTACAGGTACGGGGTGAGCTCCTCCAGCGCGACTCCGCTGTGCTGGGCGAGCAGCGTGGACAGCTCGGCGACGCCGGCGTGGAACTTGTCCACGTCCGCGTACAGCTCGATGCGGTTGCACGTGGCGAGCACGGCCGCCTCCGTCGCCGGTTCGGCGGCGAGGGTGTCGTGCAGCAGCTTGGTCTTGGCGTCGGCCGACAGCGAGGCGCGCTCCAGCACGCTCACGGGTGCGCTGCGGTGGCTCAGCCCGACGACGAGCAGGCTCATGCCGGCATCACCGCCGGGACGTCGCCCTCGGGGCCGCCCTTGCGCGCTTCGGCGGTGGTGCGTCCGGCCGGCGGCACGACGGCCGCGGCGGGTGCGGCGCCGCCCACGGCGGAGCCGGGCTCGGCGGCGGACGCGGCGGCCTCCTCGCCGGCCTTGCGCTGCTCGTGGAAGGCGAGGATCTGGAGCTCGATGGAGAGGTCGACCTTGCGCACGTCCACGCCGTCGGGCACGGACAGCACGGTCGGCGCGAAGTTCAGGATGGAGGTGACCCCGGCCGCGATCAGCCGCTCGCTGACCTGCTGGGCGGCGCCGGCGGGCGTCGCGATGACGCCGATCGAGACGCCGTTCTCCTCGATGATCTTTTCGAGGTCGTCGGTGTGCTGGACGGCCATGCCGGCGACCGGCTTGCCGGCCATCGCCGGGTCGGCGTCGATCAGCGCGGCCACGCGGAACCCGCGCGCGGAGAATCCGCCGTAGTTGGCGAGTGCGGCGCCGAGGTTACCGATGCCGACGATCACTACCGGCCAGTCCTGGGTCAGGCCGAGCTCACGGGAGATCTGGTAGACGAGGTACTCGACGTCGTAGCCGACGCCGCGGGTGCCGTAGGAACCCAGGTAGGAGAAGTCCTTGCGCAGCTTGGCGGAGTTGACTCCGGCGGCGGCCGCGAGCTCCTCGGAGGACACCGTGGGGACCGATCGCTCGGAGAGCGCGGTCAGGGCACGCAAGTACAGCGGAAGCCGGGCGACAGTGGCCTCGGGAATACCTCGGCTGCGGGTCGCCGGTCGGTGAGTTCGGCCAGTTGCCACGATGCTCCTGCGGGATGAGCGGGGCTGCAGGCGGCCTCGTGTCCCAGGACCGCCCCGTCGACAGCAGGCTATGCCTTTGTGAACGCGTGCACAAAGATTGTGTCCGCTTTGTCCGACCAAAGTGACCGGGGTCACGCGACATCGGCACGCAATCCCGGAACCGACGGCACGCCGAACCCGTTCAAATACCAAAGGGGGCAAAACCGTGCACACTCCTCACAGATACGCCCCCAGACCCCACAAATCGCCCATGATGGTAACCGGGAAGAGGGTCAGGCCCCCAACGCCCGCCGGAGCCGGTCCGGGTTCACCCTCCAGAAGGTGTGCTGTTCGCCGTCAACCAGGACCACCGGAATCTGCTCCCAGTGCAGCCGGTAGAGCTCCGCATCCTGTGAAATGTCCCTCTTCTCCCATTGCGCCCCGGTTTCGGCGCAGACCTTCGCGACGACCTGCTCGGCTTCGTCACACAGGTGGCACCCCGGCTTCCCGATGAGCGTCACCAGGCGCTCGCCGGGACTCTTCTTCTCTTTACGGCGCAACAAAGGGCTCATGCCCTCATTCTCCCGCGCCCCCGCCGCCCGCCCGTTCCGCCCGCCCCTTCCGCCCGTCCGCCCGTCCGCCCGCCCGCCCGCCGACGCGAAGAGTTAACGCCTCCGTTTCCCATCGGTTCGGGAACTCCCGAACACAGTGGCTATGCTCGCGTCATGGCCGCTCCCGGATGGCTCACCCCTCGCAGGCGCTCCGCCACCGCACGTAGCGTGCTGGCCGGGGAGGCCTCGGCCGAAGCCGCCCGCAAGACCGCACTGACCGGGCCCGAAGAGGCCGAGACCGACGAAGCCGACGCCGAGCTCCTCGAAGCCGCGGAACCGGTCGGAGGTCCCGCGGAGCCGGTCTTCCCGGTCGCCGGCGACGACCTCGCCGCCGCCTTCTTCGACCTCGACAACACCGTCATGCAGGGCGCCGCGATCTTCCACTTCGGCCGCGGCCTCTACAAGCGCGAGTTCTTCCGGCGCCGCGAACTCGCCCGCTTCGCCTGGCAGCAGGCCTGGTTCCGGCTCGCCGGCGTCGAGGACCCCGAGCACATGCAGGACGCCCGCGACAGCGCCCTGTCCATCGTCAAGGGCCACAAGGTCTCCGAACTCATGACCATCGGCGAGGAGATCTACGACGAGTACATGGCCGAGCGGATCTGGCCGGGCACCCGCGCCCTGGCCCAGGCCCACCTCGACGCCGGACAGAAGGTGTGGCTGGTCACCGCTGCACCCGTGGAGACCGCCACCATCATCGCCCGCAGGCTGGGCCTCACCGGCGCCCTGGGCACCGTCGCCGAATCCGTCGACGGCGTCTACACCGGCCGCCTGGTCGGCGAGCCGCTGCACGGCCCCGCCAAGGCCGAGGCGGTGCGCGCCCTGGCCGCCGCCGAGGGCCTCGAACTCGAACGCTGCGCCGCCTACAGCGATTCGCACAACGACATCCCGATGCTGTCGCTGGTCGGACATCCGTACGCGATCAATCCCGACACAAAACTGCGCAAGCATGCCCGGATCAACGACTGGCGGCTGCGCGACTATCGGACCGGCCGCAAGGCTGTGAAGGTGGGCGTCCCGGCAGCCGCCGGAGTCGGCGCGATCGCGGGCGGCGCGGCCGCCGCCATCGCCCTGCACCGGCGCCGCAAGTAGCGGCTCCGGACCCAGGCCCAGGCCACACCGCGCCCGCGACCGCCCTCGCCACCGTCCGCCCCGGCCACGGACATTCGCTCACCCCTACCCGCGCCCCGGGCGCGGCACTCCGTACTGCCCGACTCGGTCGCGCACCCCCTTGGAAGCGTCCATTCCGCGCACCCAAGCGATCAAGAAACGATCATCAACTGCGACCGAATATGCCCTCGACACGCAACAGAAGTGTCGGAACCGGTGATTTGCGCAACTGGGTGTAGCGCTGCCTGTACGAAGCGTTATTCTCCTCAGACGCATGCCACCGGTCACCTGTCGCCACGACGGGTGAACGGCCCCGCACTGCACGTGATGGAAGCTCTGCCTCTGGGAGTCCCGTGTACCCACCTGTCGGGGTTGACGCCTCGGGCCTGGCTCAGCTGCGCGCGACGGTCCTCGACCACCTGCGCGGCTTCGTCCCCACCGCGTACACCGCCCCCGCCTTCGCCGCCGCGGTTCCTGCCGGCCTCGGCCCGGCCGGTCCCTGCTACGCCCTGACCGACGGCGGGGCGACCGTGGGCAGACGAGGCCGCTCGGCCGCCGGGGGCTCGAACGGCGCGGCCGGCACGAGCACCCAGGCCGCCCCCCGCCGCCCCCTGGCGGACAGCGACCAGGCCCGCATGATGGACCTGGTCGAGCGCGCCCAGGCCGGAGAGGCCGAGGCCTTCGGCCGCCTGTACGACCAGTACAGCGACACGGTCTACCGCTACATCTACTACCGCGTCGGCGGCAAGGCGACCGCGGAGGATCTCACCAGCGAGACCTTCCTGCGCGCCCTGCGCCGCATCTCCACCTTCACCTGGCAGGGCCGCGACTTCGGCGCCTGGCTCGTGACGATCGCCCGCAACCTGGTGGCGGACCACTTCAAGTCCAGCCGCTTCAGGCTGGAGGTCACCACCGGGGAGATGCTCGACGCCAACGAGGTGGAGCGCAGCCCCGAGGACTCCGTCCTGGAGTCCCTTTCCAACGCGGCCCTGCTGGAGGCCGTACGGAAACTGAATCCGCAGCAGCAGGAGTGCGTGACCCTGCGCTTCCTGCAGGGCCTCTCGGTCGCCGAGACGGCCCGGGTGATGGGGAAGAACGAGGGCGCCATCAAGACGCTCCAGTACCGGGCGGTCCGCACCCTGGCCCGCCTCCTCCCCGAAGACGCCCGCTGACGGACTCGTCCAGACAACCTCCCCGACCTCACATTCGGTGACCCCTCGATGACGCTGTGGTCCGATCATCCTTCGTCCGTAACCCAACTGCCGCGACGCTCGTTGTGCGGAATGCAGGCTCCCTGTGGACACGCCCTGCCCGAAGCCGCTCACTCGAAAGTGTGGACGTGCTCAAGGAAGGCAACCTTCCGGACACCTTGGGGAGTCGATCGTCATGACGAGAGGAGGTGCCGCCAGTGATCGCGAACGTGACCCCGCACCGGCGGGCGAACGCCTTCGCCCAGGCCCTGGAGGATCGGAGCCCATCCGACCTTTCGGAACCGGACCCGGCGGCCGAGCAGTCCGAGGCACCTGCCGAATCTGCTGACCACGACCGGTTGTTGGCCCTGGCGAGCGTGCTCGGCGAACGGATGCCGCGCCCAGCGCTGGACCCCGAGGTCAAAGTGGTGCAGCGAGCCCAGCTCGTTGCCGCCATGGAGGCCATGGTGCTGGAGGAGAGGGCCGGGGGCGGTGCCGCCTCGGACCCTCAGGTGCCCGAGCAGCGGACCGGCCGCGGCGCCCACCGGGCGACCTCGCTCCGGAAATTGCGGCCCCGCTCCCGCTGGTCCAAGGGCATCGCAGCGGGCGGCCTCACCGTGGGTGTGGCCGCAGGGGCCTTCAGCGGAGTGGCCGCTGCCAGTTCCGACGCCCTGCCCGGTGACCACCTCTACCCCGTGAAGCGGGGCATGGAGGACCTCAAGCTGGGCATGGCCGACGACGACGCGGAGCGCGGCGAGCTCTACCTCGACCGGGCCTCCAACCGTCTGTCGGAAGCCCGTCGGCTCATGGAGCGCGGCCGGACCGGCACCCTGGACCACGAGTCCCTGGGCGCGATCCGCCGGGCGCTCTCCGGCGTCAAGCACGACGCGGAGGAGGGCCACCGCCTGCTCCAGGCCGCGTACGACCGGGACGGATCCCTCGGCCCGATCCAGACGCTGTCGTCGTTCTCCCGCTCCCACCGCGACACCTGGGGCAAGCTGCGCGAGAAGCTCCCCGTGCAGCTCACCGACGTCGGCGGCGAAGTGGACTCGGTCTTCCAGGCCATAGACGAAGACGTGGCGCCGCTCCAGAGCCTGCTCCCCAAGCCACCCGAGCAGACCCGCGGCAGCGGCTCGTCGGGCTCCCCCGCCAAGCCGGACGCGTCCAGCGGCGCCAAGCACTCCGCCCCCGCCGACGGCACGCCGTCCGGCAGCAGCCCCGCGCCGTCCCCCTCGGGCAGCACCCGGCCGCCGGCCGACGGCGGCCTCCTCGGCGGCACGGGCGATCTGCTCAACCCGCCCACGGGCCAGTCGGCGCAGCCCCCGGCGGGCACCTCGGGGAGCCCGAAGCCGGAGATCACCCTCCCGCCCCTGCTCCCCGGTCTCCTCCCGGGCCTGGGCCTCAGCGCAGAGGACGCGGAATAACAGAAGGCGCAAGCGGTGGTGGGCCGGGAGGTGCTCCGGCCCACCACCGTCGAAGCGCGTTCAGAAGAAGACGGATCTCCGCTGCACCAGCAGCTTGTAGAGCGTGTGCTGGATCTGCTCCCGTACCTGGTCCGTCAGGTTGAACATCAGCATGGGGTCCTCCGCCGCCTCCGCGGCGTACCCGTCGGTCGGGATCGGCTCACCGAACTGGATCGTCCACTTCGTCGGGAGCGGCACCGCCCCCAGCGGCCCCAGCCACGGGAACGTGGGTGTGATCGGGAAGTACGGGACACCCAGCAGCCGCGCCAGCGTCTTCGCGTTCCCGACCATGGGGTAGATCTCCTCCGCCCCGACGATCGAGCAGGGCACGATCGGCGTGCCCGCCCTCAGCGCCGTCGACACGAACCCGCCCCGCCCGAAACGCTGGAGCTTGTACCGGTCCCCGAACGGCTTCCCTATCCCCTTGAAGCCCTCCGGCATGACACCGACCAGTTCCCCGGCCTCCAGCAGCCGCTGCGCGTCCTCCGCGCACGCCAGCGTGTGCCCCGCCTTGCGGGCGAGTTCGTTCACCACCGGCAGCATGAAGACCAGGTCCGCCGCCAGCAGCCGCAGGTGACGCTCCGCCGGGTGGTGGTCGTGCACGGCCACCTGCAGCATCAGCCCGTCCAGCGGCAGCGTCCCGGAGTGGTTCGCCACGATCAGCGCACCGCCCTGCGCGGGGATGTTCTCGATGCCCTTGACCTCGACCCGGAAGTACTTGTCGTACAGCGGCCGCATCAGGGACATCAGGACCTGGTCCGTCAGCTCCTTGTCGTAGCCGAAGTCGTCGACCTCGTACTCCCCGGTGATCCGCCGGCGCAGGAACGCCAGCCCCCCGGCGATCCGCCGGTCCCAGCCGTCGCCGCGCCCCGCGGGCGCGTCCGCCGGCTCGGGCGCAGGAGCGGCCTGCTCCGGCTCCACAGGCTCGGGCGCCGGCACGGCCCGCACCCGGCGGGGCATCCGCCGGCGCGACCGGTCCTCGTCGAACGGGATGACCTTGGCGTCCGCCACTATCGCTGCGCTCCTTCAACCGTGTCGACGGCGTCCCGCAGGCCGTCCGCGTCCAGCATGGCCGCCACCCGGTCCACGGCCCGTCCGACCCGCTCGGGCGGCAGCAGTCCGCTGCCGCGGCTCCGCGCGAAGTCCGCGAAGGTCTCGGTGGTCGTGTAGAGCGGCTCAAAACCGAGGACCTCGCGCATCTGCGTGGTCTCCACGACCCGGCCGTGCGTGAGCAGCCTCATCTGCTCGGGCGAGAAGTCGGTGGCCCCGACCGCCCGCAGCGCGGACCCCGCCCAGGTGAGCGCGGGCAGCAGCAGCGGCAGCGTGGGCCGTCCCAGCCGCCGCGAGCACTGCGACAGCAGCAGTACGCCGTCACCCGCGATGTTGAAGGTCCCGCTGTTCAGCGTCCCGCGCCGGGGTTCCTGCGCGGCCAGCCGCAGCACCTCCAGCACGTCGTCCTCGTGCACGAACTGCAGCCGCGGGTCGTAGCCCAGGACGGTCGGCATGACCGGCATCGAGAAGTACTCGGCCAGCGCCGAGTCGGCGAAGGGCCCCAGGATGTTCGCGAACCGCAGCACGCACACCGCGACGTCCGGCCGCCGACGCGCGAAGCCCCGTACGTAGCCCTCGACCTCCGCGGCGTCCTTGGCGAAGCCGCCCGACGGCAGCGACTTCGGCGGCGTGGTCTCCGTGAAGACGGCCGGATCCCGCGGCGTGCCCCCGTACACGCTGGTACTGGACTTCACCACGAGCCGACGCACCGTCGGGGACTTCTGGCAGGCCCCGAGGAGCTGCATCGTCCCGATGACGTTGGTCTCCTTGACGGCGCTGTACGCGCCGCCCCCGACGGGCCGGCCTCCCGTGACCGCCAGATGGACCACCGTGTCCACGGCGTGCTCGGCCAGGACCCTGGCGATCGACGACTGCCTGATGTCCGTACGGACGAACTCCGCCGACCCCAGCCGGTGCGGCGGCGTCGCGGCGTCCACCGCGATCACCCGCTCGACCTCCGGGTCGCGCTGGATCCGGCGCACGAAGCGGCCGCCCAGCTGCCGGGCAGCCCCGGTGACGAGCACGACCTTCCCCACGAGCTCAGCGCCTCCCTCGAAGAAGTACCCGGCTGCACCGCAGCCCCTCCACCAAGGATGGTGGAGGGGCTGCGGAGAACACGTACAGCTGCCGTTTACTTCTTGTTACGGCGCTGGACGCGGGTGCGCTTGAGCAGCTTGCGGTGCTTCTTCTTGGCCATCCGCTTGCGCCGCTTCTTGATAACAGAGCCCACGACTACCCTCGCTCACTTCTCTTCACTGGTGCGGGGCGTCTGGGCCCACACGACCTACGTCGGCCTAGCCTACCCGCCCGAGCTCCGAGCCCGTAATCCGAGTGCTTCCCAG
This sequence comes from Streptomyces sp. NPDC090021, assembly GCF_044748225.1. NCBI lineage: Bacteria > Bacillati > Actinomycetota > Actinomycetes > Kitasatosporales > Streptomycetaceae > Streptomyces > Streptomyces sp. NPDC090021. The sequence continues at coordinate 184,872 of NZ_JBIVFO010000011.1, forward strand.
GGGTCACGAAGGAGTCAGGGTCCGTCCGTCTCAGGCCGACTCCACCCCCACATAGGACTCTCGGAGGTACTCGTGAACCGCGTTCTCGGGGACCCGGAAGGACCGGCCCACCCGGATCGCGGGCAGATGACCGTTGTGCACCAGCCGGTACACGGTCATCTTCGACACTCGCATCACCGAGGCGACCTCCGCCACGGTCAGGAACTGAACCTCACTGAGAGGCCTCTCGCCAGCAGCCATGACACACCTTGACCTTCCGCGCATGACGGGCACCGGCTTCCCCTCCGGTTACTCCTCGTCGTCGCACGCTCACTCCCCAGAGTAGGGGCGCGTGATACGAGTGGGGAAGAGGAGCTACGGCCACTCCTGTCGCCCCGTCAGACTCGCCCGGCCCAGCACGTACCGAGCAAGCGGATGGTAGTAGTCCGATCGCACCGCGTCATCAAGCGGAACGGCCACCGACACCCGCCCCTCCGCCTCCCCCACGAACAGCGCCGGATCATCGGTGTCAGCCAGTCCGATCGCCTCCACGCCGAGCTGACCTGCACCGCAGACCCATCCGTGGTCCCCCACCACCAGGTCCGGCAGCGGCCCGCCGGCCTCCGCCAGGGCCGCCAGAGCCACCCGAACCGGCAGGGGTGAATGACTGTGCACGCCGGTCGCACTCCCCGGCGCCCGCACGCCGGGCTCCCGCACCAGTGCGACCCCCCGTACGTAGGCGATGCAGTGCGTGCGTACGCCGAACCGGGTCGCCATGTCGACACATGCCCCCTGCGCCGGGGTGAGGACAACACATCCCGCCGCCGACATCGCCTCGGCCAAACCGGCGTAGAAGCCCAGGAGCCGGTGCGGATGCCCCGTCCCGAACAGCACGTGCGACCCCGCCCTCGCCGCCTCGCCGAGCCGGCCCGCGAACGCCTCCAACGCGGCCACCGTCCGCTCCGGATCGATCACGTCCGGCCCGCTGACGTGCGAAGGGTCCGCCGAGACACCGCACTTGTCCGCCATCAGCCTCAGCAGGTCACCCTCGCCCCAGCCCCACTCGGGATCCAGCCCCAGCAGCACCCGCGGATCCCGCGCCGCGAACAGCCGGTAGCTGCGCAGGCTCTCCTCCCGGGAAGTGGCGACGGGCCCGGCCAACCGGGCGGCCAGCAGATGCGCACGTAACGCGCCGGTGCTCAACACCCTCCGATGCTCCCCCCACCCCACCTGTCGGGTCATCAATTCCGGCGAACAGCCCCACAGTTGGCGTAACGATGCATCAACGTCCGCACCGGCACTCAGGTCAGCATGCCGCGCAACGGGAAGACCGCCCTCCGGGTGGCGAGAACGGCCTGATCCGTCCGGTCCGCCGGGTCGTAGCCCGCCTCCCAGTCCCGCCACGACGGGCTCCGCCCGTCCGTCATCCGCCCCGGCGCCAACTGCCGCGTCCGCGCGTACACCTCGTCGCGCCACGAAGCCGGGACCGCCGTCTGCGGATCCACCGGCCGGTGCGCGGCGATCGCCACCAGATGCGTCCACGACCGCGGCACGACGTCCACCACCGCGTACCCGCCGCCGCCCAGCGCCAGCCACCGCCCGTCCGCGTGCTCGTGCGCCAGCTCGTGACAGGCCTCCTGCACGGCCCGCTGGGCGTCCAGGGACACCGCCAGGTGCGCGAGGGGGTCCTCGAAATGCGTGTCGGCCCCGTGCTGGGTCACCAGCACCTGCGGCCGGAAGTCCGCCAGCAGCTCCGGTACCGTCGCGTGGAACGCCCGCAGCCACCCCTCGTCCCCGGTGCCGGCCGGCAGCGCCACGTTCACCGCCGACCCCTCCGCCGCCGGGCCCCCGGTCTCCTCCGGCCAGCCGGTCTGCGGGAACAGCGTCCGCGGATGCTCGTGCAGCGAGATCGTCAGCACCCGCGGGTCGTCCCAGAAGGCGGCCTGCACACCGTCCCCGTGGTGGACGTCCACGTCCACGTACGCGACCCGTTCCGCACCCAGCTCCAGCAGCCGGGCGATGGCCAGCGACGCGTCGTTGTACACGCAGAAACCGGCCGCGCCGCCCGGCATGGCGTGGTGCAGCCCCCCGGCGAAGTTCACGGCGTGCCCGGCCTCCCCGCGCCAGACCGCCTCCGCACCCGCCACGGACTGCCCGGCGATCAGCGCGGACGCCTCGTGCATCCCGCGGAAGGCCGGATCGTCCACCGTGCCCAGCCCGTACGACCCGTCGGCGGCACCCGGGTCGGCCGACACCCGGCGCACCGCGGCGACGTAGTCCTCCCGGTGGACGAGCCTCAGCGTCGAGTCCCCGGCCGGCCGGGCCGCCCGCACCTCCATCTCCCGGTCCAGCCCGAAGGCGCGCACCAGGCCCATGGTCAACGCCAGGCGCACCGGGTCCATCGGATGGCCCGGTCCGAAGTCATACCCCGCTACCGCCTCGTCCCACATCAACAGCCCGGTCACCGGCTCGCCGCTCATGGTCGACACCGTATCGGGCCTCCCGCGGCCCGAACGAGCGGGCATGGAACAGCGTGATCAGGACCAGGAGCATCGGCACCAGCATCGCGCCCCGGTAGGTCCAGGCGTCGCCGATCGCGCCGACGAGCGGCGCCCCGATGAGGAATCCCACGTAGTTGAAGATGTTCAGCCGCGCCACCGCCGTGTCGGACGCCCCGGGGAACAGCCGCCCCGCAGCCGCGAAGGTCTGCGGCACGATCACGCACAGCCCGACCCCCAGCAGCGTGAAGCCGAGCATCCCCGCCCCCACCCCCGGCGCGGCCGCCACCACGGCGAACCCCGCCGCGGCGAGCAGGGTCCCGCAGCGCACCACGGCCACGGCCCCGAACCGCCTCACCCCCAGGTCCCCCACAGCCCGCCCCACGAGGGTCGTCACCATGTAGACGTTGTAGGGGACGGTAGCCGTCTGCTCCGAGCTCCCCAGCACGTCCTGGAGGTACTTGGCACTCCAGTTCGCGACGGTCGAGTCCCCGATGTACGCGCACGCCATCACCAGGCAGAGCGGCAGCAGCAGCCGGAACCCACCGGCCCCCAGCCCCTTCTCCGGCGCACCCGCCGGCCCCTTGCGGTCCGCCCCGTCCGTCCGGTCGACGTAGTACCGGCTGCCGAGCAGCACGAGCGGCGCCAGCACGGCCACGGCCGGCAGGTAGCTGACGAACAGCCCCAGGCGCGCGTGCGCCCCGTACCAGGCCGCCGACGCCCCCAGGATCCCGCCCAGGCTGTACGCGGCGTGGAAGCCCAGCATGATGCTGCGCCCGTACGCCCGCTGCAGGCTGACCCCGAGCATGTTCATCGAGGCGTCCAGCGCACCCACCGACAGCCCGAACGCCCCCAGGGCCACCGCCACGTGCCACAGCTTCTCCCCGGCGCCCACCCCCAGCAGGGACAGCAGGACCAGCGGCTGGGCCCACCGCAGGACGACGCCGGGCGCGACCCGCTTGACCAGGTGCTCGGTACCGACACTGGCCACACCCGCGAGGACCGGGACCGCGGCGAGGAAGACGGGCAGCAGTCCGTCGGATATCCCGTACCGGTCCTGGATGGCCGGGATCCGGGTGACGAGCAGGGCGAAGGTGACGCCCTGCACGAAGAAGCTGAACCCCAGGGCGCCGCGGCCGCGCCGCAGCCGCACATCATCCGTCATGGCGGGTCAGCGTAGGCCCCGGAGCTACCCGTGGGTAGAGAGATCACACGGGCAGTTGCAGGATCAGCGGGAGCTGCATCATGTCGCCGAAGTAGCCGGTGGCTCCGGGGAGCCGGTCCGCGGGCAGCAGCGCGGTGTATCCGTACACGTCCATCCCGGCGGCCGCGGCGGCCTCGATCCCGCGGGGGCTGTCCTCGATGACGACGCACCGCGCCGGCTCGACGCCCATCTGCCGTGCGGCGTGCAGGTAGAGGTCGGGTGCCGGCTTGCCCTGGCCCACGTCCTCCGCGCTGAAGATCCACTCCTCTTCGAACCACCCGTCGAGGCCGGCCACCCGGTGCGCCACGCGGATCCGCTCGTGACTGCCGGAGGAGGCCAGGCAGTAGCCGATCCCGTGGGCGGTCAGCGCCCCGAGGACCGCCTCCACTCCGGGAACGGGCTTCAGCTCCTGCTCGAACGCGGCGCAGGTCCGCGCGTGCAGCGTCTCGTCGAAGTCGGCGGGCAGCCGCTCCCCGGTCCGCTCCTGGACCAGGTCGTGCACCCGGTGCACGGCGGCGCCCATGTAGTCGCGGACCGACTCCTCGTAGGTGGTCGGATGCCCCAGCTCGGTCAGGTACGCGGCGAGGACGCTGTTGGCGAGCGGCTCGCTGTCCACCAGCACACCGTCGTTGTCGAAGATGACAAGGTCGTAGCCCATACCTCCACATTACGGAGGAATCGGATGCCGGACGGGTTCCGCCGTGCCCACCCCGGCGCAGGGTCACCCGACCGGCCCGTGAACGCAGAAAAGCCCCGCACCATGACGGTGCGGGGCTTTCCCACAATGATTGTTCGGCGGCGTCCTACTCTCCCACAGGGTCCCCCCTGCAGTACCATCGGCGCTGAAAGGCTTAGCTTCC
>NZ_JBIVFO010000012.1:0-3481 GCF_044748225.1 Streptomyces sp. NPDC090021
GGAGGGGCAACACCGCGCAAGCGGTCGAATGCCCGTGAACCTCAGCCCCGACAGGGGTTGGAATCCCCCTGCCTTTAGCTGGGGGAGGATGTCAAGACATCACCGGATCGGCGAACGCCACCAGCACCGCCCCGGCATCCGCCGACGACCAGCGCCGCAGCCGCAGCCCCGAGGACACTTCCAGACGATCACGCACCGCCGCAGTCTTCCCCAGCCCCGGCCCCGCCCGCCAGCCCTTTGCCCACCCGCCCCGGCAGCGCGCCACCCGGGCCGGATCAGGCCTCGCGGTCCATCACCCGACGGGCCGCCTCGGCCTCCGCCGCGGGCGGCGAGAGCTCGTCGAGGGTGTCGAGCTCGTCGTCCGAACCCAACTCCTCCTCCCAGGCGGCCGCGAGCCGTTCCTGCTCCTCGCGCGGCATGCCCGCCACGGCCTCCCGCCGGTGCGGCTCCAGCACCGCGAGGAAACGCCCGACCGGGTCCGTCGGCATGCCGTACTCCTTCTCAGCGTGGGACAGAGAGCAGGGGAAGGGGACACGAGGAAAGAGGCGGCGTCAGCGACGCCGCGCCCGGCCCAGCATCGCGAACCGGGCCCGCACCGCCGGTCCGACACGGCACGCCGCCACCCGAATGCACGCGCCCGCACCCACCCCAGCCGACACGGACACACACGGACACACGCATGTCCGTACGCACGGACACGGGTACGGACACGGGTACGGCGTGCCGCGGCCCCCCGGCCACGGCACCCCGGCACCCCGGCAGCCGGCGGTCACCGTCCCCGTCGGGGCGACCGCCGGGCGGGATCAGCCGCGGCGGTGGTGTCCGCGGTGGCCCCAGGACTCGGTGTCGACGACGTTGCCGCGGTGGTCGCGGAGGGTGGCGGTGTCGCGGTCGTTCCAGATCTGGCGGTTGCGGTCCTGGTAGAGGTCGTGGCGGGTGTCGCGGCCCTGTCCGGTGTGGACCTTGACGGCGGAGCGGCCGTCCAGGCGGAAGTCGGGGAAGCGGTAGCGGTTGCCCTGCTGGTCGGTGAGGGTGTAGCCGCGGAGGTTGACGCTGTGGCGGCCGGTGTTCCTGATCTCGACCCATTCGCGGTTCAGGGCGCGGTTGGAGCGCTCACCCCGGCCGGGGCTGTCGTACCGGACGTCGCCGATGACGAGGCCGGAACGCTCGCGGCGGTGGTCGCGGCGGTGGTCGTCGGCCGCGGCGGGCAGCGCGGCCGCGCCGGCCAGGGTGCCGGCGGCCAGGAGGACTGCCAGGATGCGGCGGATGGCGGGGGAAGCGGACATGGAGGATGGACCCCTTCGACGTCAGCGGACGGCCCGAACCGGCGACATGCACACCCGCATGCACGGGCGGATGCGGTCCGGCCGGGCTCGAAACGATTCCCGGCCACTGGCCGAGGAGCCACACTCTGGCTGCCCGGCACACCCGGACACCGCCCGCCCGCCCCCTGTTTCCCAATCCGGATATCTCCGTAGCCCTCCCTTGTAGCGGGCAACCGTCAAACCCGGATTGACGCCCCCGGCACGGCAGTTCACCACCGGCCGGTGGCACGCCTGCGCAGCAGCCCTCCCCGCGCCCCGCACCCCGCCCCCGGCCACGGCCCGCACCCCTGCGCCGAACGGGTTCAACAGCCTGTAACAGCCGCCCCCGCCGCCCCTTCGCACGCACCTGCGGAAACGATCCCCGCGTACGGGAAACCGGCACCCCGCCGGCCACCCGGACCCGGCCACCCGGACCGGCCACCCCGCCGGCACATCACCGCCCCGCCCGGCCGCCCCCGCCCGGCCGCCCCCGCCCGGCCGCCCCGGCGGGGCCGTCACCGCCCCCAGTACTTCCTGACCAGCTCGTAGGAACCGATCCGCTCCCGCAGGTCGTAGACCGGCGTGGCCAGCATCAGCTCGTCCGCCCCTGTCTCACCGGCCAGTTGCGCGAGCCGCCCCACCACCGCCTCGGGCGCCCCGACCGCCTGCTGCGCACGGAAACCGTCCAGCGCCTGCCGTTCCTGCTCCGTGAAGGGATGCGCGGCCGCCTGCGCGGGCGTGGGGAACGGCGTCCGGCTCAGTCCCTGCAGGAGCCCGGCCTTGACGACGTTCATCGGCCCCGCCCGCCACACCGCCTCCTCCTCCGTCTGCGCGCACACCGTCTCCACGCACAGCAGCACCCGCGGCCGCTCGCACCACCGGGACGGAGTGAAAGCCGCCCGGTAACCCTCCACGACCGCAAGGGTGTTGTCCGGACGGATGTGATGCGCGACCGCGACCGGCAGGCCCAGGGCCGCGGCGAGAGCACCCCCCGCGGCACTGGAAGCCAGCAGCCACGGCTCCGGCAGCGGACCCAGCGCGACCTCCTCCACCAGGAACGACAGGACCGCGGCCACATCGCCGCGGTACTCCGCATCCGTCGCCGGCCCCGCCCCGCGGCGCAGCGCCCGGGCGATGCCCTCGTCGAAGGTGCCCGGCCCCCGGCCGATGCCCAGGTCGATGCGGTCCTCGTGCAGGGCGGCCAGCGTCCCGAACTGCTCGGCCAGCACGAGCGGCGCGTGGTTGGGGGCCAGCACCCCGCCCGAACCGAGACGGATCACCGAGGTCGAGGCCGCGGCGTGCGCCGTCAGCACGACCGGCGGGAACGCGCCGATCGCGGGGGAGTGGTGATGCTCCGCGTACCAGAGACGGTGATAGCCCAGCCGCTCCACTCCCTGCGCGAAGGCCGCGGTGTCCCGCAGGGTGTCCACGGCGCGGGTGCCCGTCTGCACCATCGCGACTTCCAGCGCTGAAAGAGGTATGTCGAGCATGGCCGTCAGCATAGGGAGCACCCCGCCCGGTAACCGCCCCGATGATCGTTTTCACGCCACCACGGACGCACCGCGAACGGCCGGGCCCCCACAGCCCGGCCCCGCCCGCCTCACGGCAGCAGAAATCCCGATTAACCCGCGCCGACGGAAACGTCAAGCCCCGAATTCACGGAACGTGACCGCCGGTGCGGCGAACCGGCCTACTGGATATGCGGCCCCACCGGAAAAGAAAATGAGGCCGCAGACGCGATGCGAACAATCCCCACCATCGCGGAGGCCCCGAAAACCCGGAGCCTTTCAGGTTCCGATTCGATCAGGAGAAACACCATGAACCGAAAGTTCGAGACGCCCGAGTCCCGCCCCAAGCGCCGAGGCTTCCGCCTCGCGACCGCCGTAGCCGCTGCTGCGATCGCCGGCGGGATCCTCATCCCTGCGTCCTCCGCGATGGCGGCCCCTACCACCTCGGTGGAAAGCGTCGTCACCCACAGCAAGCACGACCACAAGAAGCACGACGGCAACCACCACGGCAAGAAGAAGAAGCGCAACAACCCCGGCAACACCCAGGGCGGTACGCAGGGTGGCGGTAATGGGAACACCCAGGGCGGTACGCAGGGTGGCGGTAATGGGAACACCCAGGGCGGTACGCAGGGTGGCGGTAATGGGAACACCCAGGGCGGTACGCAGGGA
>NZ_JBIVFO010000012.1:3578-4887 GCF_044748225.1 Streptomyces sp. NPDC090021
GGTGGCGGCAACGGCAACACCCAGGGCGGTACGCAGGGTGGCGGTAACGGGAACACCCAGGGCGGTACGCAGGGTGGCGGCAATGGGAACACCCAGGGCGGTACGCAGGGTGGCGGTAACGGGAACACCCAGGGCGGTACGCAGGGTGGCGGTAACGGCAACACCCAGGGCGGTACGCAGGGTGGCGGTAACGGCAACACCCAGGGCGGTACGCAGGGTGGCGGCAATGGGAACACCCAGGGCGGCACCCAGGGCTGACCAGTCCGGCCGAAAAGCGCAGCACCTCGCAGAGGCCCCCTCTGCGAGGTGCTGCCGTCCCCTTCAGCCGTTGCCGCCCCGACCCACGTCGGGGCGGCAACGGCTCGACCCGCGCCAGGGCACCTGCCCAACCCGCACCGCCCACCCCGGACACGACAGGCGCCCATCCGAATGTGAATTTGTCAAGCCCCGAATCTCCGTCTCTTTCTCCCCGCGCTCGAAAAGGGCAATCTGGATACAGATAAACCGCTCGGCCAGACAAACGGAACTGAGACACCAGGCAAGTCGAATCCCCGGCTCGCAGAGAATCTCGAATCCGGGTCGACCATTCAAGGGAGATTTTAAATGTCGAGGAAGAAGCACGTCGCCAACATCGCCGGTCTTTCCTGCGTCACCGCGATACTCGCCGGAACGGCGGGGGTGGCATTCGCCCAGCCCTCCCAGGCCTCCGCACTTCCGACCGCAGCCCCTGCGGCGGTATGCAGCCTGAAGGGCGGGGAGATCCGCGGCAACGGCTTCGCCCTCAAGCAGACCTACGACGTCAAGCGCAACGGGAAGACCATCGCTCGCGTCGCTGCCGGACCGAAGGGCGACATCCGGGCCGAAATCACCGGCGGCGGTCCGGTCTCCGTAGGCACCGTCCGGTGCGCGCCGGGCGCATCCACCGCGGCATCGACGAAGGCAGACGCCGCTGTGGCAACGGCACGAGGTGCGGCAGCGGCCCAGCAGGCAGCCCGTGGCGGAGCTTCCCAGGCGCAGGCGGCCGCCATCGGGCGGAAGGCCGCGGCCTCCGAAGCGAAGCGGCTCGGACTGGCGCCCGCCGTGATCAACCAGGTGACGAACAACGTGACGAACATCGTCAACAACACGATCATCGGCGGCTCGAACAACACCATCGGCGGCACCCAGGTCGGCAACGGCAACACCCAGGGCGGCACCCAGGGCGCCGGTAACGGCAACACCCAGGGCGGCACCCAGGGTGGCGGGACCGGCAACACCCAGGGCGGCACCCAGGGTGGCGGGACGGGCAACACCCAGGGCGGCACCCAGG
>NZ_JBIVFO010000012.1:4985-187950 GCF_044748225.1 Streptomyces sp. NPDC090021
GGCGGCACCCAGGGTGGCGGGACGGGCAACACCCAGGGCGGCACCCAGGGTGGCGGGACCGGCAACACCCAGGGCGGCACCCAGGGTGGCGGGACCGGGAACACCCAGGGCGGTACGCAGGGCTGATCAGTCATCAGCGGTCGAGGGCGGCACCTCGCGGAGGCAACTCTGCGAGGTGCCGCCGCATGTCCGGCGCCGGTGCCAGCAGGGCAGACCACCCCGGTGGACACCCGTCGCCCCTGCCCCTGCTGTGGACATCTCGGTTTCGTACGGCATCTGCCCGGTCTGCTGCGCCGGCCGTTCGTGCCGGGCGGCTCGAACCGGCTGTCGCTCGTCGAGGCCCAGCGCGACTTCCGCGCCTACGGGGCCTACGGGGCCTACGGGGCCTGCGACCAGCGGGGCAGGAGGTCCGCCGGGCCCACCACGGACGACGAACCCCTGACGGGCCGGGGGAGCGCCCCCGCAGCCGGCTGGTGTCGGCCGGACGGTCCTGGGTAGGCGTCCGGTGCGGGGTGCGGTCCTGGCCCTCATGGCTGCGACGGGGGCCGCATCCCGCCCGCCATACCCGGCCCCCACCCCCACCCCCTCCACACCCCTCCGCCCGTCCCGCCCGGCCTGCCCGGCCGGGGACACGAGCACCGCAAGGGCGAATCCGACCTGATCGAACGGGACGGCGTGTTCTGCCTGCTCTCCGTCTGCGACGTGCCCGAGAAGCCGGTCGACGAGAACCCGGCCGGGTTCGTCGGCGTCGATCTCCAGATCGTGAACATCGCCACTGCCTCCACCGGCTACCGGGCTGCCGGGCGCGGTCTGAACCGGCACCGCGAGCGGCAGCTCGCGCTAGAGAAGAAGCTCCAGTCCAAGGGCACCAAGTCCGCGGGGCGCCTCCTGAAGAAGCGCTCGTGCAAGGAAGCCCGGCATACCGCCAACGTCAGCCACATCATCTCCAAGTACATCGTCACCACCGCTGAACGCACCGGCTCCGGTATCGCCCTGGAAGACCTCACGGGCATCCTTGACTCCCGAGCTCTCCCCCGCAAACGGGAGAGATTCCCTGCCACGCTCCGCGCGGCAACGCTTCGCGGGGTGTGGCGGTCGGTTCCTGGTTCCTTCCCACCGGGGTGGGGGTTGCTCGCTCGCCCTCCGATTTCCGACCGGATAGGGTCTCACAGCGATCCACAGGCGTTTACCTCACTCGGTCACCCGGTGAGGGCCGGAACGTCCTCCGGTGTGTGGGCGGCTGCACGGATGCGCCGTCCTTCGTAGTGCAGGTTCTTGGCCGCGTTGTGGTCGCGGTCGTGGTGGGTTTCGCAGTTGAGGCAGGTCCACTCGCGGACGTGCAGGGCGAGCTTCTCGGGGGGCCGGTGTCCGCACGCGGAGCACACCTGCGTGGACGGGAAGTCGCGGGCGACCTTGGTCACCTCGCGCCCGTACCGCAGGGCCTTGTACTCCAGCAGCATGACGAACTGGCCCCATGCGGCGTCGTTGACGGATTTGGCGTTGCGCCCTCGTGCGAGGCCGAGCACGCCCAGGGTCTCCACGGTGATCGCTTGGTTTTCGCTGATCAACTTGGTGGAGAGCTTGTGCTGCCAGTCCTTGCGGGCGTTCGCCACGTGCGCGTGCGCGCGGGCGACCTTGACGCGGGCCTTGCTCCGGTTGCTGCTGCCCTTGACTTTCCTCGACAGCTCGCGCTGCGCCTTCTTCAGCTTCTTCTCCGCGCGCCGGAGCCAGCGCGGGTTTTTGATCTTCGTGCCATCGGAGAGGATCGCGTAGTGCGTGAGACCGAGGTCGATGCCGGTCTCGGCGGTGGTCTGCGGCATGGTGTCGGCGTCGTCGGCGGGGTCGGTCTCCACGACGAAGGACGCCCAGTACCGGCCGGACTGGTCCTTGATCAGCGTCACCGACGACGGTGCGGACGGCAGATCACGGGTCCAGTTGACCTTGAGGTCACCGATGTTCGGCAGGCGCAGACGCCCTTCCGGTGTGATCTTGAAGCGGGCGTTCACGGTGAACCGGGCGGACTGGCGCCGGTCGTGCTTGGACTTGAAGCGCGGCGGCTCGACCTTCGTGCCGGGGCGCTTGCCGGACTTGGAGTCCTCGTGCGCCGTCCACGCCTTGTCCAGGTCACGGAGGGACTGCTGCAACACCGGGGCCGGAGCCTGGGAAAGCCAGGACTGTTCGCCTTTCTTGGCCTCGGTGATGAGCAGCTTCGAGAGGTCCTGGTTCTTCGGTATCCGCTGGTACGGCTCCTCGGCCAGCCGCTTGCGCGGGTTGCCGAGCAGCTTGTTGGCCTCCTTGACCGGGGCCTGGAGCGCGAGACCCGCGTTCCACACCCACCGGGCATGACCGAACACGCGGGCTGCGCGCTTGCGCTGACCGACGGTCGGCTGAACCCGGAAAGAGTACCTGAGCTGCATGCGGATCACCGTACTACCGTTGGTTTATGGCTGAGTATCAGAACATCTGCACTGGTAGGCACTGCGCGGTTCGTCATGCACGCGCACTTGGTTTTCGTGACGAAGTTCCGTCACAGCGTCTTCGGGGACCGGCACCTCAAGCGCATGGAGGAGATCATGCGGGACGTGTGCGCCGACTTCGAGACCGAGCTGGTCGAGTTCAACGGCGAGGCGAACCACGTGCACCTGCTCGTCAACTACCCGCCGAAGGTCGCCGTCTCCAAGCTGGTCAACAGCCTCAAGGGCGTGTCATCGCGCCGGCTCCGGCAGGAGTTCCCCGACCTGGTGCGGCACTACTACCGGGCCAACAAGCTGTGGTCGGGGTCTTACTTCGCAGGGTCGGTCGGCGGGGCACCGCTGTCGGTCATCCGTCAGTACATCGAGCAGCAGAACCGCCCGGCCTGACCCAACCGATCAGACGGAGGCGCAGGGCACTCCGGCGCTCCGCGCCTCCGAGCCAAAGATGGCCTTCACCTCCGCCCTAAAGGACGGAGCACTGGCCAAGTTCCCGGTAGCCGGGTACGGCTCCGCAAGGACCAGCGGACCTCTCTGCATTCGTGGAGCTTCCACCAGCTCGGCCAGTACATCGAGTACAGGGCCAGGCGGGCCGGGGTGCCGCTGGTGTACGCCGATCCGGCGTACACCAGCCAGCAGTGCTCCGAGTGCGGTCACACCGACCGGGGCAACCGCCCGTCACAAGCGACGTTCGCCTGCCGGTCCTGCGGGGCCCTCATGCACGCGGAGCGTCAACGCGTCCCACAACACCGGCCGCAAGGGCGAGACCGTGCGGACCACGGGGCGTGAGTCACGCGTCCCTGCCACCCCATAGGGGTGCCCGGACGGAGGAGCCCACCCAGCAGCCAGTCGGGCGCTGCCTCCAAGCCCGGTCCCTCAGGGCCGGGTCAAGTCGACCGCAGTACGGGGATCACCTCGCGCGTCTCGTCGGCCTCGAGGCCCGCGGTGCGGCGGCCGGCCGGTTCCGGCGGCGCCTCGTCCGCGCAGACGGTGCCCCGCGCGGGCAGCGCCCCCGTGGCGAGGTAGCCGTTGACCAGGGCGCTGATGCACGCGCTGCGGTTGTAGGCGGTGTGTCCCTCCGCGGCGAACGTCAGCAGCCGGCCGTTCTCCAGCGTCCCGGCGAGGGCCACGGCGTCCTGGTAGGGGGTGTCGGGGTCCCCGGTCGTACCGAGGACCAGGATCGGGGCGGAACCGGCCGCACGGTAGGAGCCCTCGAAGCGGCCGGGCCGGTCCGCCGGCCACGGGACGCACGCCGGCGCGTGGTTGTGGTCGTAGGCGGGCGGCCCGAGGCCGACCGGGGGGCCCAGCAGCGGAGCCGAGGCGGCGTGCGCGCCGACCAGCGCGCCCAGGAGCGCACGGCCGGGCGGATAGCGGCGGTCGGCGCACTCGACGGCCGTGTTCACGGTCAGGAAACCGAAGGACGCCGGTGAGGGCGGGGACAGCAGGAACGACGCCCGCCGGTCCTGCGCCGCCCGCAGCGCCTCACCCAGGTAGGGCCAGATCTCCTTGCCCGCGTTGATGGCGAACATCAGGCGGTAGGCGAGGGTGTAGCCGGTGGCCGGGCGTCCGCCCGCGGTGATGACCGGGTCGGCGTCCAGCGCCCGTTCGAGGTCTTCGAAGGCCTGCCGCGGCCGGCCGTCACCGAACCCGCAGACGGCTGCCTCCTGCGCGCACCAGTCGAGGAACCGGCCGGCCGCCGCGTCCAGGGCGGCGAACTGCGCGGCGTCGTAGGCGTAGGGCACGTCCGCGTACAGGTGCGGGTCGTAGGCCCCGTCCAGGACCATGGCCCGCACCCGCCGCGGGAACTGCGCGGCATAGACGGTGCCGACGTAGCTGCCGAAGGAACGCCCGTAGAAGGAGAGCGTCTCCTCGCCCAGGGCCCGCCGCAGCAGGTCGATGTCCCGGGCGTTGAAGCCGGTGCCGACGAACGGCACGAGACCGCCGGAGCGCTGTCGGCAGGCGGCGGCGAAGCCGGCGCCCTGCCGGACGGCGCGCTGCAGGGCTCCCGGGCCGGGCACGCCGCGCGCGGCGTCGACGGCGGCCGCGTACTCCTCGTCGTCCCAGCACTCCACCCGGGCGCCGCGCGCCACACCGCGCATGTCGTAGCCGACGACGTCGAAGGAGTCGCGGAGGGCGGCGGGCAGGGCGGCGTGGCTGTTACGGGCGAAGTCCACACCGGAGTTGCCCGGCCCGCCCGGGTGCAGCAGCAGGACACCGGTGCGGCGGGCGGGGTCGGCCGCGGGCCGCCGGGTCACGGCGAGAGCGATCGTGGGCCCGGCGGGCCGGCGATGGTCCAGCGGTACGCGGACGGTCGCGCACTCGAAGCCGTCCTGCGGACCGGTGCAGGGGCCCCAGGCCAGGACCGGCACGGACGAGCCGACCACCCCGGCACCAGCTGCGGCCCCGGCCCCGGAGGCCCCGGCCGTGACGGCGGTGGCCCCGGCCGTGACGGCGGTGGCGGCGGTGGCCCCGGCCATGGTTGCCGTGGTGGTGGCGGGCCGGGGAGCGGCCACCAGGAGGGCGGTGACCGCGGTCAGGGCGAGGGCCGTCGCCCCGGCCACGAGCCCGCGCGGGACGACGGCGGAACGGGACTGCATGCTGCGCACCTCCGTGATGGGCGTCGCGAACGGGCGCCAACGTAGCCGCCCGCCCCGCCCCCGTCGTCCCGTCGGGAGCCGGGCCCCCGCTGCACCCGGGAGGTGACGGACCGGGGCCGCGCTCGACCGTCCCCCGTCCGGCACGGCCCTGCCGAGGGGCAGCCCCCCGCCCGGTTCCCGGGGCAGGCCGCACGGGTTCCCGCGAGCATGCCGGCCGCCGAGGAGCACGACATGACGTTACGCACGACCGATACGGCCACACAGGTCGCCCCGGTGAGCCCGGTGAGCCCGGTCGGTCCGGTGGGTCCGGTGGCGGCCGCCACCGCCGTCCCCGGCCCGGCCCCGCGCGATGTCCACCAGGGCCGAGGCTGCCGTCCCCGCCGTCCCCGCCGTCCCCGCCGTCCCCGCCGTCCCCGCCATCCCCGGCATCACGGCCCGGGCCCGCGGTGCCCCGCGCGGCACCGAGGACCGGTTCCGGACCGGCGGCATCCCCGAGACCTCCGTGCCACGGTCCTGCTCCGGACGGAGGCGGAGGGCAGGGCGCCGGCTCGACGACACCGTGGAGCGCCGTCTGCCGGACCCGGCGAGGGCAACGGCAGCGACGGCCGCAGGATCACCGTACGGCGGCTCCTGCACCGCACCTCCGGCCTGAGCCGTACGGGTGTTCCGCGCCGAGGGCGGGCCACCGGCCACCGGCTGCCGCAGGCCGTCGGCCCGCCGCGACGGCCCGACCCTGACCTACACCAGCAGCCGCAGATGGCCCGGACCGCGCGGCGCGCACAGCACCCTCACCGTGCGGACCGGTGAACGCATCGCGGAGCCGACCGCCCTCGAACACTTCCTGACGGCCCGCCGGGGCATGCACAGCGGCTTCCGCGGCCGGCTGCTGTACCTGCCCAACAGCCACCCGCGCTGGCCGCTGCACCGCGCCGAACTCCTCGGCTGCGACGAGGACCTGGTGACGGCGGCCGGTCTGCCCGCGCCCGCCGGCCCGCCCGTCAGCGTGCTCTGCTCCCCGGGAGTCCCCGTACGGTTCACCCGTCCCGCCGGCTGACCCGCCCCGGCCCTCCACCCGTCCGACCAGGCGCGGGGCATTGACAGAGGCCGCGGGACGTGCGACAAAGACCCCACGTCCGAGGCCGCGCGATGTCCGTTTCTCCGCGGCCCGGCGCCGCCAACCGCGAGACGCCGCCCGGGACCGACAGCCCCGCGGGATCCACCCCGCCGCGATCAGCACCGCGTCGGTGCGACCGACCGCGACCGACCCACCTGAAACACGACGATCGGACCCGACTTGACCCTCATGCCCGGATCGCGTGTGCCCGGCCGGACCTGGACGGTCCGGCTCACCGGCCACGCCGATCACAGCGCCTCCGTCACCTGCAGCACCGAAGCCTGCAGGATGCCGCCCCGTTCGAAGGACACCGCGGCCCTGAAACGGTTCGCCGCCGAACACGCCCGGGCCCACGCACGGCTGGCCACCGTCCGCCCCAACGCCGCCTGCGCCTGCCGGGCCGCCGCACAGTGCGCCTGGCACGAGACCCGCACCCAGTGCACCGGCTCCACCCTCCTGGTCCTGGTCCACAACCCGGCCGTGGGACAGGTCTGGACGCTCGCCGAGATCTGCCAGTCCTGCGCGCCGCTCATCCCGCACACCGCCGTCCTCGGCCGCTCCCAGGCGCAGACGCAGGCGCAGGGGCAGGCGCAGCCCCAGGTTCAGGTGCAGGGGCAGGCCCGCCGGGCCCCGGCCGGTGCCGTGGTCCCCGCGCCCGCCACCGCCCCGGCGGCGGCTCCCCTGCCCGTCGCGGGCGGGTTCTCCTCACCGCAGGCCGCCCCGGAGGCACCCGCCGCCCGCCGCCGCCCGCGCCGCCCCGCCCGCCCCCGCCGGGCCTCCTGACCCCGCGGACGGCAGCCGGGCCGCCGCCCCGAGCCCGCCCCCGGACCCGCGCAGGCCCCGTCGGACCATCACACCGTCAGACCCTCACACCCACGTGCAGTTGCCGCCGGTGACGGCCTCCAGGGCGGCGTCGGCCGTAGCCGCCCGGAGGTCGGGCAGCGCGGCGAGCGCGGCACCGATGGGCGGGAAGACCGGTAGCCCGGCCGCCTTCCGGTAGCCGATCGATCCACTGCGAGCACAAGCCCGACAAGCCCGCCCCGGCCCCCAACCCGGCCCCGAAGCCCGACGCCCCGAAGCCGGACCCGGTGGTCGTGGACAAGGAGAACCCCGACAAGGTCCAGGCCTCCGCCTCCTAGCCCACGCCCCCGGAAGCCCGACACCCCGAAGGCCGCGGCCGACCGGCCCGCCCCGGCCCCCGCGAGACCCCCTCAACCGGGGTCCGGCGGGGGCTCCGCGGCAGCCGCGGTACGGAAGCGGGCGCAATGCGGGGGAGGACGGGGCGGACGGAGCCGGCCGGATTCGAACCGGCGTCCTCACGGTTTTGGAGACCGCGCGCGACGACCTCTGCGCTACGGCCCCGCCCGCCCGGCATCCTAGAGCGTGTCCGCACGCGTTCACCCCACGGGCGGGTGCGTGGCCAGCCAGTGCCGTGCGATCTCCTCCCGCGTGGCGACCCACGCCCCGCCCCGCCCCGCGACGTGCTTCAGGAACCCCTCGAGCGCGCGGATCCGCCCCGGCCGCCCGATGATCCGGCAGTGCATGCCGACACTCATCATCCGCGGCCGGTCGGCGCCCTCGGCGCGGAGCGTCTCGAAGGTGTCCACGAGATAGGCCAGCATGTCGTCCGCGGTCGTGAACCCGTGCACGATCAGGAACTTGAAGTCGTTCGCGTCCAGGCTGTACGGCACCACCAGGTGCGGGCGCCCGCCCGCCTCGACGTAGAACGGCAGGTCGTCGGAGTAGTCGTCGCTGTCGTAGAGGAACCCGCCCTCCCCGGCGACCAGACGCCGCGTGTTCGCACTGGTCCGACCGGTGTACCAGCCCACGGGACGCCGCCCGACGAGCCGCCCGACCGTCTCGACCGTGCGCGCGATGTCGGCACGCTCGGCCTCCTCGGGCACGTGCCGGTAGTCGATCCAGCGCCGGCCGTGGCCCGCCACCTCCCAGCCGGCCGCCCCCATCGCGCGCGCCGCGTCCGGGTTGCGCTCCAGGGCCTGCCCCACGGCGTACACGGTCAGCGGCGCACCGTGCGCGGCGAGCGTGCGGTGGATGCGCCAGAAACCGGCACGCGCCCCGTAGGCGAACATCGACTCCACGTTCAGGTCGCGCCCGCCCGTCACGGGCGGCGCACCGACGATCTCGTGGAGGTACCCCTCCGAGGTGCGGTCGCCCTCCAGGATGTTCTGCTCCCCGCCCTCCTCGTAGTTCAGCACGAGGCTGACGGCGACACGGGCACCCCCGGGCCACGCGGCGTGCGGGGGCTCGGCGCCGTAGCCGACGAGATCGCGCTGCTGCTCGGTCACGGCCCGCACCCTATCGCCGCCCACCCGCCCCGCCGCGGAACACACGCCCGCGCCGCCGCCCCTCCGGTACGTCCGAGGCCGAGTACGGCCGTACAGCCGGGACGGCTTAGTACAGCTTGCCTGCCCGGTCCGTAGGCGCCGCCCCCTGAGTACATGCTCCTCGAACCACTCATCTCCTTGGATTCTGGTGCAATTCGGACATGCGGCTCGGTCTCTCGAAGGGGTGCGAGCGGTCACGCTCGGTGAGATCCGGGCGCCCGGGGGGTGGGCCGCCCCATAGGACTCACGTCACACACGAACCGGGATAGTAGACCCCGAAGGCCCGCCCCGGGCCCCTCCCGGCCCGCTCCCACCTGCGTGAACCCCGCCCCGCCCCGTGCGGGGCCGTGGGGCCCCGACTGCGAAGCCCCCTAGTAACGGCGGTCGTTGCCAGGGCGGTGGGGCGTCGGTAGAACTGGATGAGTCGCCGGGCGGCACGGGTTCCTCACCCGCCGCCGACGAACCCCTCTCCACCGCGTGAGTGGCTCACGCATGCCCCCGGCATGCCGCGACCGCCCCAGTCCCCTGTGGAAGGAACCTCCGTGTCCAACGCCGTCATCCGCCGCATCGCCGCTTCCAAGAAGACCCTCGCAGGTACCGTCGTCGCCCTCGGCGTCGCCGGCTCCATGCTCGCCACGGTTCCCGCCCAGGCGGCCCCGATGAGCGCCAAGGCGATCGCCCAGCAGATGATCAAGGACCCGGCGCAGTTCGCGGCCTTCAACAACATCGTTTCCCGCGAGAGCGGCTGGAACCACACCGCCACGAACGCCTCCTCCGGCGCGTACGGCCTGGTCCAGGCCCTGCCGGCCTCGAAGATGGCCTCCGCGGGCGCGGACTGGAAGACCAACCCGGCCACCCAGATCAAGTGGGGCCTGGACTACATGAACGAGCGCTACGGCAGCCCCGTCGGCGCCTGGAACTTCTGGCAGACCCACCACTGGTACTGAGCCGCCACCAGCGGGCAGCCGACGCGCACCACGAAGACGCTCCGGCCGGGACGACCTCCCGGCCGGAGCGTCTTCGCGTACCCGGGGCCGGGTGCGCGCGGACCGGCGGGAGCCGCGGGGGCCCGGACGGCACCGTGAGGGGCGATGGCGAGCGCCGCGACACCGTCGCGGAGGTTGCGGGTGCGGCGGGGGAGGCCTTCCACGGCCGGCCGCCGCCCCAGCCGGGCGGCGACGCCGGCTTCTGCTCCTCGGCGATGAAGAGCCGCACCGCCTCGGAGCAGACCGGATCGCCCGCGAGATCGGCCTTGCCGCACAGTGCGGAGCCGTCGCCGTTCTCACCGCCCTGGAACTTCTGCATGCTGCGGACGATCTCCGCCGGCAGCTGCGCGCCCCTGCCCCGGTCGGGGTCGCCCAGCGCCGCCCGGCGCTCCCGCTCGGCCTCGAACTCCCGCACCCACGACCGCACCCAGTTTTGATCATGTTCAAGAATCTGGCGAATGTTGAGCATCTTCAGAAGCGTGGGGGTGTCATGGCCGCGCAACGGAACGCCCGGAGCCCCCACCGGCCCGCCCGGACGCTCCGGATCCGCCCGCCCGGTACCGCGCCGCGCAGGTCTGCGCGGTACCGGGCGGGCGGATCCGGAAAGCCGGTGAAACTGACCGGGGGCAGTTCCCCGTCCATGACTACGGGAGCACGCCGACGGCGCGCCCCCGCGACCGGCACCCCGCCGCCCCGCGACGACCCCAGCCGCCCCCGCCGACCCGCCCCGTGAGGAACAGCCCGAGCATGCACCAGCACCCCTCCGCGCACCCCGCCCCGGCCCCGGTCGTCCACCTCCCGCAGTCCCACGACACCCGACGCCGGGCGCTCCTGCTGGCCCTGCCGCTCGCCGGCCCGCCCCGCTCACGGTCCCGGAGCCGGCGGGGCGCGGTCATACGGATCACACACACCTACGAGTACCGAGTCACCGACGAGGACGCGCTCCTGCACGCCGCCGCGGAACGCGGATGGCAGCCGCTGCCGGCGTCCGAACGCGGCGGGGACGACCCGCGCGACCTGACCGGGGCCATGACCGCCCTCACCGCGCAGGGCGACGTCGCCGGAACCCGGACCCTGGAACACCGCAGCACCGCAGAACTCCACACCCTCACCCCCGTACCCGCACCCGCACCCGGTTTCGCACCCGCACCCGTACCCGGTTCCGTACCCGCACCCGCACCCGGTGCCGGTTCCGACGACGCGGCCGGACCGGTCCACCACGGTGCCGCACGTCCGCCGGACCGGTGGACCGGACCCGCCCCCGCCGTCCGGACACCGGACTTCGCGGCCCTCTTCGACCCCCGTAACCAGCCGGGCGCGGACGCCGGCCGGCACACCGGGAAACACCGGTGGCGGCTCACCCCCCGTACCGCAGACCTCCTCCACACGGCACTGGTCGTCCTCGCCGACCAGGCCTACGACGACGCGCAGTACCTCGCGGACCGTCTCCTGCCCGACGCCGGCCCCGCGTCGCTGGAGGTCTTCGACCGGTTGCCCCCGCTCACCCGGACCGCCGACCACCGCTGGCGGCGGCGGATGGCGCGCGCCTTCGATGACCTGGCCGGCGACCTCGTGGACGGGCACTGGCCCGCCCCCTCCTGCACCGCCGAGGAGATGGCCCTCCATCTCGCCGTCCAGGACGTTCCCGTCCACCTGGACGACCTCCGCGAGGACGACGACCACCACACCCTCCCGCAGCACCGGGACGACTACGACCTCTCCCACCCGCTGTTCCGCAACGAAGACGTCCTCACGCTCTTCCACACCGACCTCACGGACCCGGCCGCCCTCGGCCGCGCCGCCTGGTTCACCCCCTTCGACTCCCACAGGGCCAGGAACCCCCGAAGGGGCTTCCGCCGGTAGGTCCCGTCGTCGAAGTCCCGCCCGGCCCGCGGCGCCGGCACCGCACCTCGCCGCGTTGCCGGGGCGCCCGGGTACGTCCGGTCACGGGCGCCCCTCCGCCTCGCGATGCTTCCCCCGGCCCTGCGGGCCCGGCCGGGGCACCGGACGCCGCAGGGCCCTGCCGGCGCTGCTTCGACGACAGAACCCAGCTAGACCCCTGCCTCCCGCAGCCCGCCGGGGGCGCCCCGGCGGGCTGCCGCCGGGCCGGTGCCCAGGCGCAGGGCCAGGGCGGCCAGCCACACCAGGCCGAGGCCCGCGCCGACGGTGAAGGCCAGGACGGAGACGGCGGAGGCCGCGAACCCGCAGAGCACGGCCACCGGTACGAGACGGGAGGCCACGGCCCACCCGCGGTGGCCGCGCGCGGCCAGCGGGCGGGCCAGGACGAGGAAGGCGCCGCACAGGGCGAGGTGGCCGACCATTCCGGCGGCCATGTGGGCGGCACCGTGCGCGCTCATCACGGCCGTGTCCGGAGCACCGGCGGGAAAGCCCGCCCCGGCGTCCGCCGGGAAAGCGGCGGCCGCCCAGAACGACACACCGAACACCCCGACCAGAACCGGCCCCCGCACACCCCCGGCACCCCGCCCCAGCACCCGCCGCAGCCCCGCCGCCCCGGCGACCAACAGCGCACCGGTGACGAGGAAGTTCACCGTCTGGACCCAGCCCGCCTGCCCGAGCGCGAGCTGACTGATCGCGTTCCGGGTGAAGTCGAAGCCGTCCCGCACCACCCCCTGCACGATGCCCGTGACCAGGAACAGCGGCCCCGCGGCCACGGCGCAGAACGCCGCCGCGGCCCCCGCCGGGCGCGGGACGCGCGGGACGCGGGGGACGTGCGGGCCGGCGGCCGTACGGGCGGCGCGGGAACGGGCGCTGAGCGTCCGGGACACGGTCATGGCGGGCCTTCCTCAAAGGGAACTCGACACAGGAACTCGACACACCTATGACCGGCCCCGGACACAGAAGTCATCGCTCCCGGGCAAACGACTTGCGCCCCGTGCCCGGCAGACCGGGGGAGCGGCGCTCCCGGCTCCTGCCGGACGGACTCACTGCGCCCGGCGGAGCCCGTCGGGCTGCTTCGCGAAGGCCCTGGCCGCCGCGATCAGCTGCGCGTACGCCTTCTCCTGCTGCTCCGCCCCCCTCCGGGACTCGAACGCCGTACCGAAGTGGGGCCAAAGCCGGGTCCACCAGCCGAAGTCCGGAACCGCCCACGCCTGCGAGCACAGCGGGGCGCGCGGGTCCGGGGGAGGCAACCGCCCTCGGCGAGGGGCTCGTTGTACTCCGCCGGGTCGCTGTCCTCCAGGCAGCACAGGAAGTTGAAGACCCGCTGCCGGGTGACGGGGGTGGTCGCTCGCCAGGCCCTCCGGGGGCCGGCCGGCCCTCCTCGCGGGCGGATCTCGTCGAAGAGGATCGCGGCGGCCGGCGAGGGACCCGGCCCGACCCCGTTGACGGTGCAGAACGCCGCATGGCCGCCGGCCGCGTCCTCCTCAAGGCGGAGGCTGGCCGGCAGGAGCCGGCGTCTGCGGGGCGTCGCCCATCTCGTGGCCGAGGACGAACAGCGTCGACAGCACCGTCAGGCCGTCGGTGTCGTACTCCGACGCCGGGAACGGGGCGGGCCGTTCCACGGTCCTCACCCCATCGGCGAGGGCCTTCCCGATCTGCGCCAGGAACGACGGCGGGATGTGGATCGCCCTGCCGTCGGGCCGGGTGACGGCGCCGGTGACACCGGGCGGCACATCGGCGGTGACCTTCACGACCATGTCGTGCGGGAGGACGAGAGACCTGCTCACCCGGGCCGGCCGGCCGGCCGCCCCAGCACACAGGAGTCCTCTCGCACGCGATGTGATTGCCGTGCGACGTCCGACGTCCGACGCCCACCGAGCCCGGGCCGGGGGCGCCGGCCGCGCTGTGCCCTCGGCGCAGCCCTTCCGGACACCCGGCACGGACGTCCACGGCGGCCACTGCGCTCAGAGACCGGCCGGGGCGTTCCGCCTGACCGCGACCAGGGCGTCCTTGACCTCCCGCACCACGCGGGCCGCGTCGTCGGGGCTGTGCACGACATCGGTGCTGTTCATGTCGACGACGAGGACCTCGCTGGCCGAGTAGTGCTTGTGCACCCAGTCGTCGTAGCCGGACCACAGCGTCCGGTAGTAGTCGATGAGGCCCTCGTCCTGTTCGAAGTCCCGGCCCCGCAGGCCGATCCGGTGCAGCACCGTCTCGAAGTCCGCCTTGAGGTAGACCATGAGGTCGGGAGCCTTGCGGTACGGCAGGCCGTCGATCTCGCGCATCATCTCGCCCAGCAGCCCCTCGTACACCTGCATCTCCAGGGAGCTGATCCGGCCCAGGTCGTGGTTGACCTTGGCGAAGTACCAGTCCTCGTAGATGGACCGGTCCAGGACGTTGTCGCCCTGCTTGTACGCCTCCTTGATCGAGGCGAACCGCGTCTGCAGGAAGTACAGCTGGAGCAGGAAGGGGTAGCGCCTCGCCTGGATCTCCTCGGGGCTCGCCGTGTAGAAGAGCGGAAGGATCGGATTGTCGTCGACGCTCTCGTAAAAGACCTCGCTGCCCAGTTCCTTCGCGAGCAGTTCGGCGACGCTCGTCTTGCCGATCCCGATCATGCCTCCGACGCAGATCACTGCCATACCTCACTTCTCCCCGGCGGTCATATGTGCGTGGGCGTGCGGGCTGGGCATCTCACACCACTGAGACGCACGCCGACGGCACGCGATTCCCCGGGAGCTTCATGATCAGCGTCAGACGGTCCCCGTCCGGACCGGAACCGGAACCCCTGACGCGGGCCGCTCTCATCGACCGGCCGGCCTGGCCCTTCCGCGGTCGCCGCGCACTGCGACGAGCCCCGGCCCCGCGGCCAGCTTGAATCTTAGATGACGTTTCACCCGCGCCGACCAGCGCTTCGCCGCGCTGCGCACCCCGCCCGCCACGCCGCGGCCGCGGGGCGGCCGGGCCCCGGCGGACCGGGCCGCGCCCGCCCGCACCGCCGGCCTGCGCCCGGCCCACGGCGCGGCCCGCTCCAGCTGCGCGGCGAGCCGGAACAGCACGTCCCCGTGCCCGTGACCCGCGGCGAACCGGACGGGCTCCTCGCCGCCGGCCGCGCCCGCTCCAGGGAGCCGGGCAGCCCCGCGCCCGGGTGACCGCACACGCCCTGCTCCAGCGGCAGGACCGGGCCGGGCCGCCGCCGGCCGCCTCCGCGCTCGCCGTCGCCGACCCCCACCACGCCGACTGCATCCACACCGCGCTCCGCGACGCGGTCACCGTCTACGTCTACGCGGCCGGCCGCGACAAAGCGATGCGGAACGGCGAGGAACCGGCCCGCGACCCCGGCGAGCGCGTCGTCCGTCGTCGCCGACAAGCGCGTCGTCCGGGGAGCGCGCGGGCTCCACGAGGGCCTGGCCCGTATCGACTGCGTCCTTCACCCCGCCTGGGCCCTGTCGTCAAGGTCCCGCCTGGCCCGCGGGGCGGGGTCGGCCTGCAGGGCGAAGCCGATGACCGCCGCGGTGAGATGGCCGACGGTGGTGAAGTCCGGCAGCGGACCGGACCATTCGGCACCCCCGAGGGGCCACGCCAGCACGAACGCCGCCCAGGGCAGACGGCCCCGGCGCGGCAGCGCCGCCGTGCCGGCCGCCAGCACGGTCTGCGCACCGTAACTGATCCCGAAGTCCAAGGACTCCCGCACGGCCGCCGGATACCAGCCGTACCGCAGCGCGACGACGATGACGCCAGCGGTCAGCAGGGTGGCCGCGACGTGCCCGCCGAGGAACACCGCCACCGCGCGCCGCTTCCCCCACCGGCACTCCGCCCGGGCCAGGAAGCAGCACACCCCGAGCCCCAGGGTGATGAAGGTGCCCACGAAGCCGGGCGAGGCGGCGTCCGTGAGCGTCCCGTCGAAGAACAGCGCACTGCCGGCCAGCGCGGACAGCGGATGGTCCCGCAGGTTGTCCAGGTTGGTGCTGACGTACCCCAGCACAGCGGCCGCCCGCTCCGCGGACAGCCCGTGGCCCAGCCAGGCGTGGCCCGCCAGCAGCACACAGACATAGGCGAGGGTCAGCGGCGCACGGCGCGGGTACTCCCGCAGGGCGCGGAGCGCACTGCCCGCGGGACCGGACGGCGACAGAGGGTTCATACCGCGGCATTCTCCGGATCGGGTCGAGGACGGCCGGGCCGGTCCCCGGACCGGCCCCTCAAGGGGGATGCGGTTGACCGGGCCCGGGTTCCAGCCCCCACCGGACCCCCGCTGACGGATCCTCAAAACCCCTGGTGGGAGCAGGTTTCCCGGAAGTTTCCCGTTTCCCGTTCGCAAGGGGCGACCCGCGCCTGCTCGACACACGGCGGCGGCGGGGAACAGTCTCGGAGCCGACGGGCACCACGACCGCAACGGGCACCACGACCCGACGGGCACGACGACCGCAGCGGGCACGACGGGGCACGACGACCGCAGCGGGCACGACGGGGCACGACGGGCACCGACGAGACGGGGGACCGGAACATGACGATGCGCACAACGGCGGCCGCAGCGGTGACGGCGGCGACGGCACTCACCCTCCTGGCCGCCTGGGGAGGCGCCCGCGCCGCCGCCGCACCGGCCGCCGCACCGGGGACGGCGAGGACGGCGGCAGCGGCGGGGGAGTGCCGCCCCCTCGCCCCCGGCGCCTCCGCGGTGGCCGCGAAGGCCGTGGCGGCCGCGTGCGAGCAGATCGGCGTCTGGTACACCTGGGGCGGCGGCCACGGACCCCAGCCCGGCCCGACGTACGGCCAGGTCGACCCCAGCGACCCCGACAGCGCACACGACCCGGAACGGCTGGGCTTCGACTGCTCGGGACTGGTCCGCTACGCCTACCACCGCGCGGCCGGCGGCGACCCGCTGCGCGGCAACGCCCACCACCAGTTCCACGCACCGCAGGCACAACAGCGGTTCACCGCCGCCCAGGGAACCGCGCCACTGCTCCCGGGCGACCTGCTGGCCTGGGGCTCGGGGGGCTCCGTCCACCACATCGCCATCTACCTGGGCGCGGGGAAGATGGTCGAGGCCCGCGAATCGGGCACCCGGATCACCGTCAGCGACGTACGGCCGGGCGGCGACTACGCCGGAGCGGTCCGCATCGCGCCGACGGCGACGGCCCCCGGCACGTTCAGCACCTGGGGCACCGACGTGTGGACCCACAAGGAGCCGTCCACCACCAGCGAGCGGGTGCACAAGTTCCCCGGCCCGACCACGGTGCGCATCGCATGCCAGAAGCACGCCGAACCCGTGACCGCCGAGGGCTACACCAACGACGCCTGGTCCTACCTGCCCGAGTACGGGGCCTGGATCACCAACATCTACATCAAGGGCCCGGCCTGGCTGGACGGCGTACGCACCTGCCCCTGAGCACCACACCCCTCACATCCGCCGCATCCATCACACCCGGCTCCGGAAGGAGCCGCTTTCCGAGGAGGAACCATGTCCGCACGCCACAAGATCGCCCTGGGTCTCGCCGCCGCCGCACTCGCGGGCGGCACGGCCACCGTGACCGGCCCCGCCGCGGCCACGCCCGCCACCGGGCGGAACGCGGCCGCCGAATGCGGCGTCCGCGCCGACGGCAGGCTGTGGTGCGGCAACCGGGTCGGTGCCAAGGGCTACGAACACCGCCGCTACAACTCCGCGGTGCGCGGGCCGCTGAACACCAGCCCCAGCTGGTTCCAGTGCTGGGGCCGCGGCGACCAGCACGCCGGCGGCAACAACGTCTGGTACTGGACCCAGCTGGACAACGGCCAGTGGGGCAACGTCGCCGCCGTCGACGTCCACACCTCCGTCGACCCCGCACCGGGCCTGCGCGAGTGCTGAGCAGGTCCTGAACGACGGCACGGCCCCCGCCGGCAGGCACCGGCGGGGGCCGTCCGCCCGTCAGCCGTGCTGGTGCTGCTCGGGCAGCCGGCTCTCCGGATGCGCCCACAACAGCACGTTGCCGAGCCCCTCACCGCGGAAGAAGTCGAGCACGTCCCGGTCCGAATGACGCAGGCTGAAGTGGGTGAGGACGAAGAGGGTCTCCGGGTGGGCCTCGACCACCGGCCTCAGCCGGCTCCACACGGTGTGCCGTTGCGGAGACCGTAGTCAGGTCTCAGCATTCCGGGCATTCCGGCCCGGAAGGTCCGTCACATCACCAAAGCGTGAGGGCTTCGGCTTGAGTACGGTCTCTCGTTTCCGGCTGCCGCTGGTGCGGCAGGGTTGCGCCACCTGCCCGCCCCGCTTCCGCCGTGCGGCGGAGGCGGGTGGCGCGGGTCTTACGGTCGGCTCCACGAGGCTTCGACGCCGCCGGGGCGGTGTCCTGGTCTCCGGCCACTCCGGTACCAGTGGTGCGGGCCGCCGCGAGGGCGGCGAGGTTGAGTGCGGCGTTGTCGTCCCGGCCGGTGACCAGGCCGCAGGCGTCGCATTCGTACGTCCGGATGTGCAGCGGCAGTTTGGCTTTCACCGCGCCGCACCCGGAACAGGTCTTGGAGGAGGGGTACCAGCGGTCGGCTGCCACGAGGCGGGTGGCGTGGCGCTGGCGGGTCTTGTACGCGAGCTGGCGGCGGATCTCGCCGAATCCGGCGTCGGCGATGCGTCGGGCCAGGCGCCGGTTCTTCATCATGCCGGCGACATTGAGGTCTTCGACCACGATCGTGCCGTACTCGGCGGCCACGGCCGTGGTGAGCTTGTGGAGGGCGTCGGCGCGGAGGTTCGCCACCCGGTGATGTACGCGGTTGCGGGCGGCGTTGGCTTTCTCCCACCGCTTCGACGGCTTGCGTCCGGTGCGGCGGTCGGGGCCCTGGCGGCGGGAGACGGTCCGGGATGCGCGGCGCAGCTGCTCGCGGGCGGCGTCGTAGTGGCCGGGATTCGCGACGGTGCGGATCTCGCCCGTGCTGTCGGCCATGACCGCGAGAGTCTTGATCCCGAGGTCGATGCCGACCGCCGCATCAGGGCGGGCCACGCGCACGATGTCGCGCTTCACCTCGACTTGGAAGGAGACGAACCAGCGTCCTCGCTCATGCCGCACGGTCGCGGACAGGACCCGGGCCGTCCCGGCCTGGACACGGCCGAGGAGCTTCACCGTCGGCTCATGGGTGCGGAGCGTGCCCAGCCTCGGCAGCGTCACATGCCGGCCGTCGGTGTCCACGCGGATGGTGCCGGTGGTGAACCGGCAGGACAGACGTGCTTTCCGCTTCGGCTTGAACCGCGGCGCGCCCACCCGTTTGCCGCGTCGCTTGCCCTGCTTGGACTTCGCGTAGTTGTCGAACGCGGCCGACGCGTTCGCGAGACCGGTGTTGTACGCCTCCTTGGAGTTCTCCTCCCACCACCCGGCGAACCGGGAGTCGGTGTGCTTGGCCTCGTTGAACGCCTTCCGCAGCGACGGAAGCGACCATGGCCGTCACCCGGTCAGCTCGGCCTCGGCGATCCCGTAGGTCTCCTCCGCCTTGCGCTGCCGCCAGGAGGCGGTCACCCAGCCGAGGGCCCAGTTGTAGGCGGCGCGCGCGGCGCCGCAGTGCGAGCGCAGCGCTGTCTCCTGGGAGGCGCCCGGGTCCAGGGCGAACCGGAACGCCTGCACCCGGAAGCCGGGCTGCGGGCGGAACTTCTTCACCCGGCGTCCTCGCCGGTCGCCACGGCCACCGCGCGGGCGGCCCGGTTCTTCGCCGCCCGCCGCCCGTACCGGGGGGCGCACATCGAGGTGAGCACCTCGGTGATGTCCCCTACGAGGTCGTGGGCGGTCTCGGTGGGGTCGAGGACGACCAGGCGCCGTCCGGACGCCGACAGGACCGCTTCGAGGTGCTCGACGCCGAACCGGGCCAGCCGGTCGCGGTGCTCGACCACGATCACCGCGGCCTGCGGGTCGGACAGCACCCGGTGCAGCTTGCGGCGCCGGCCGTTCAGCCCCGAGCCGACCTCGGTGACGACCTCGGCCACGGCCAGGCCCAGCCCGTTCGCTCCGGCCACGACCCGGGCCGTCTGCCGGTCAAGATCCGCTTTCTGGTCGGCGGACGGGACGCGGCAGTACGCGACCACCCGCCCCGCCTCCATGACGGCGGCCGGAGCAGGCTCATCGACCAGCCACGTCCCGGACGGCGCCTGGCGGACCGGGACGGGCATCTTCCCGTCCTTCACCCACCGCCACGCGGTCTGGTGGCTCACGCCCTGCTGCCGGGCCCACTCCGAAAGCTTCAGACCAACGTGCGCGCGACAGCCGACCAGAGGTGACTATGAATGACTAGGAAACATGTAGCAGCTTTCACCCCCCCCTGCGCACCGGCTGCGGAACCTCCGCCGCGGCCATGGCGCCGCGCCCGGATGCCTGACACCCTGGGGACCGTGATCATCAGGGTGAGCGAGGCACGCGTACGTCCTGACCGGTTCCAGGCGTTCCACGACATGATCGTCTCCGCGGTGCGCGAGTTCCCCGGCCGCTACCCGGGGCTCGTGGACCACGAGGTCCTGCTCGCGCCGCCCGACGCGCTGGTGTACGTCAGCCGCTGGCGCAGCGAGCAGGACCTGGCCGGCTACGCCGGAGAGCACTGGCGCAGCCGCCCCGTGGTTCTGCCGGGCGAGGACGACTACCTCCTCGCGCCGCTTCGCGTCCGGCACTTCACACTCGCGTCCCTCACCCCGTGAGCCCACCTCGGCCGGACCGGTGGCCCGGGCCGGCCGCGGCGCGCCCCGGCCCTGCGCCGCCCGGCCCGGGAACCCAAGCCGGCCCGCCGCTTCGGCGGCGCCGGCAACGCCGGGCCCACCACCCCCGCAGGAAGGCTGGCCCCGGCCCCCGCCCGGGGCTCCGGACCGGTGCTGTAGGGTCCGCCTGCTTGAGTATGCCCAGGTCAGGGCTACAGGGGAGGGAGATATGGGCGGTTGGGGATCAATCGACAGCGAGTGGAAGCTGACGGACGCGGAGGGCCGGGCGCTCTCGGGCCGGTGGTGGCGATGGGCCCTGTCCGCACCGGGACGCCGCAGCCCGGTCAGCGACACGACCGGCGAACACGCCGGCTGGAAGCAGCCGGACGACCTCTGGTTCCTCGCCGGCACCTACGGCGGGCGCGTCGTGCGCCGCTGCGCCCTCCCCGCGGGACGCCCCCTCTTCTTCCCCGTGCTCAACACGCAGCACAACCGCTTCTACGCGAAGACCCCGCAGAGTATGTACGTGCTCAAGGCCACGGCCGCCCTCAACGGCGTCGACCTGCCCCTGCGGGAATACTCCGCGCAGTTCCGCACCCCGTGGCTCACCCGCCGCCTCACCTGGGGCCTCTGGGCCGGCATCGCACCCCTGCAACCGGGCGAGTACGTGCTGGAGATCAAGGCGAAGGCCCATGACGGTTTCTGGGTCGACACCACCTACCACCTCAAGGTCACCCCGCCTGACCCGGCGGCCGAGGCGAAGACCGGCACGGACCTGGACTGACCGCAGGGAACACGGCGGAGAGCCGGGAGCGCAGGCAGCGCCGGGGGAGTGACGTTGTGGATATGAGGGATGTGAGGGATGCGAGCGGGCGTGCGGACGACGGGGCGGAGCCTCCCCTGGTCGCCGCCGTCCGGGCGGGGGACGTCCTCCTGGTGAAGTGCCTGCTGGAGGCGGACAGGAACGACGACGAGGTGTCCCGGGCGTTCGGCGTCGCCGTCCGGGCCTTCCGCGGGGACATCACCGAACTGCTGCTCATGCGCGGCGCCGATGCCGGGCAGCGCGCCCCGCACGAACTGCCGTCCCTGCGCGAGGCCGTGGACTTCGGCTCGCCCGCGCTGGTGGAGGCCCTCCTGGACCGCAGCATCCGCGACCGGTACCCCGTATCCGAACTGCGGGAGATGCGGGACCTCGCGCGAAGCCAGTGCGAGGCGGGGGCCGAAGCCGAACTGCGGCGCCGCACCGGCTCACAGGCGGAGACCGTCCGGACCCGGGTCCAGGACGACACCTACCACACGGCCGGCGAACTCACCCTCGGCACGACGACCGTACGCGACGGCCACGGCGCGATCCTCACGGACCTGAAGGAACTCCTCGGCATCCGCGCCACGTTCGAGGAGCTGACGGCACGCGCGCCGGCCCGCGATCCGGACCACGCCGCCCGCCCGGAAGCGTCCGGCCGCCGGCACCGGGCGGGGCAACTGTGCGCGTTGTTGGACGGCCGGGGGTGCCGTCCGGGCGTGGGGGCGGGGCAGGGTGTCCGGCGGGAACGGTCGGAGGGAGGTACGCCGGTGGAATGGGACTGGTGGACGGCGGAGTTCGGGGACGCGCACGCGGGAGCGGTGGGTGTCCTCGTCGACGGTGGTGAGCCGGGACCGGTGTACTTCGATGTCGGCAGCGGCCCCACCATGCCGTCGACCACGCACTGGTCGGCCTACGACGGCCGCCACCACCGCGGCCCGCGCGCCGAGGCGCTCCGGGCGGTGTGCGCGTGCGGATGGCGGGGCGCCGCCGAGTACCTGCTGGACTGGTCCGCGATCGGCGACCGGCCTCTGTACGAGGCGGACGTCGACCTCACCGGACCGCTCGCGGACTGGAACGCCCACCTGTCCCTCGTCCGCGACAGGGCGGCCCCGCTGCCCGAGCCGCTGGCCGCCCTCCTGGTCGCGGTGGCCGAGCAGCTGGCCGCCACGGCCGCGGACGCACCGATGGCGGCGCTGCGCGCCGTCGGTGTGCTGGAGCGGATCGCCGCCGGCGTCGGGCGGGAGGCGGCCGGTGCGCTGCGCGACGACGGGGTGTCCGCCGAGGCGGTGGCCACCGGGCTCGGAACCACCCGGTCCAAGGCCCTGGTACTCCTCCTGACCGCCCAGGACAGGTGACAGGCACGGGCGGGGGCCCGGCCGCGCACCTGCGGCAGACAGCAGGAGGGCCCCGGGTCGCCCCGGGGCCCTCCTGTACTTCGCTGACCTCCCCGTCCAACGACCCCGCCGCCCAGGAGTCACGCCCCTTTCCGGACACCGCCCTCCGCTCGGTCGTGGGAGCGAAAGCTCCGGCCGGGCCCACAGGGCTGACGGCGTCCGGGGTCCGGCCGTCCGGTGCGGTGCGGGCCACCGCGGCGGCGCCGGCATGACGGGGCGGCGATGCGGCGCTCGCACAGCATCTGCCGGCAGTCGGTGGTCGCCCGTCTCCTCGGGATGTCTGCCCCGAGGGTCCCCGCACGGCGGCCGGAAGCCGGCCCGAATGCGGCGGGGACCGTACCGGGCGCCCGGCGGGCGAGTGTCTGGCAGGGTGTGGCGTATGGAGTCGTGGAGAGTGGTGGAAGCGCTGTGGGGCCGGATCCAGGCGCGGGACTGGGACGGTGTCGCCGGGCTGGTCGCGGAGGACGCCGTCGTGGAGTGGCCGGTCAGCGGCGAACGCATCGTGGGCGGCAGGAACTACGTCGCGGTGAACTCCGAGTACCCGGAGGGCTGGACGATCCGTGTGCTGCGGATCGTCGCCGACGGCGACGAGGTCGTCTCCGAGGTCGAGGTCCCGCACGAAGGCGTCGGGGTGTTCCGCGCAGCGTCGTTCTGGACCGTCCGCGACGGGCGGATCGTCCGCGGGCGGGAGTACTGGACGAGCCCCGGCGCCGACCCGCGCCCCGAGTGGCGGGCCGCTCTCGTCGAACCCATGGAGACGGAACCCGCGCCGTGACCGGGCAACAGCCGCACGGGTCGCGTGGTTCGGGGGCCTGAGGACGCCGGGGAGGCCGAGGACGCGGCTCCGGTGCGCTCCGGCCGCACGAGGAAGGAAACACGAGGAAGAAGGAGAGACCGGCATGGCGCTCCGGCGGACGGACAACGTCGGCATCATGGTCGAGGACATCGACGCCGCCGTCGCGCTCTTCGTGGAACTCGGCATGGAACTGGAGGGCAGGGCAGGGCAGGGCAGAGGCCGAGGGCCTCTTCGCCGACCGGTGCACCGGACTCGACGGCGTCCGCTGCGACATCGCGATGCTCCGGCCCCCCGGGCGGCCAGAGCCGGCCCGAA
Organism: Streptomyces sp. NPDC090021; assembly: GCF_044748225.1. Classification (NCBI taxonomy): domain Bacteria; kingdom Bacillati; phylum Actinomycetota; class Actinomycetes; order Kitasatosporales; family Streptomycetaceae; genus Streptomyces; species Streptomyces sp. NPDC090021. The sequence goes on from NZ_JBIVFO010000012.1 coordinate 28,340, forward strand.
CCGGCGAAGTACCGCAGCCCCGCAGCTCCGCAGCGATCGGCGCCGGGCCGTACAACCGGCCGCACAACACCGTGGGCACCCACCGCGTCATGTCCGCCGCCGACGACATCGAGGACACCGTCGCCCGCCTGCACCCCCACGGCGGTGAACTCGCCGGTGAGATCGCCCGGTTCGAGGACAGCCATCTGCTCTGCCACCTCCGCGGCCCGGACGGCGTCATCGTCGGACCGGCCGAGCAACTGGCCTGAGACCCGGGGCGGCCTTCCCGCAGGAGGACCACCATCGCAGCCACCGGCCACGGCGCGCAGGGGCCGGTTCGTCATCACCCCCGTCTTCGCGGCGCCGGTGCGCAGCCCCCGATCACGGAGGCGGAGCGGCAGGCCACCCGCGACTTCCTCGCCCACCACAGGGCCACCGAGCTCCCGTACGCAGGACCGGGGCGACCGCCGTACCGTCCGACCCGCTGCCGCCGGGGTTCAGCTCGCGCGGGCCAGCGGCCGGCCGGCGAAGGACACCCCTGCCAGGCCGTGGGCCAGGAGGTTGCGGATGTTGGCGTGATCGGTGCCGTCCGGCGTCGCCAGCACGCTGCGGTAGTGCTCACCGAACGCCTGCAGGGCCTCCTGGTCGCTCAGCCCCTCCAGCAGGGCCAGCCCCAGCGTCTTGCAGGAACCCTCGTTCTCACCAGCGGCGTTCTCCAGCTCCCCGTTGCGGAACGCCTGCGGCCGGTACGCGTAGTGCGCGGCGACGAAGGCCAGGGTGTCGGCGAACTCGTGCTCACCCGACGCAAGACTCACCCGCAGCGAGTTCAGATCGGTCATGTCGGCTTCCCTCGGGCTGGACGGACGATCCGGCTGCCGTCCGTGACCGGGCGACCATACCCCCCGCGGGGCCACCCGGCACGAACCGGGCCACATGCCGGAACGAGCACCGTCCGTGCAGGCAGGCAGGCCGGCAGGCCACGATGCGCGAGGCACCACCCGGCAGGCACCACCCGCCGGGCGACGGGGCGTTGTCAGTGGGAGACAGGATCATGACCTTCATGACGGAAAACAGTGCCCTGCTCTCCCCTGCCGCCTACACGGAGGCCGTGACCACCGCCGTGGCGGCCTCGGCCGCGTACTACGGCGACGGGACCACCCCGCTCGGCGACGACGAGTACGACGGGCTGCTGCGCGCCATCGCGGCCTACGAGGAGGCCCACCCGGACGAGGTGCTCGCCCAGTCGCCGACCGGGAAGGTGGCGGGCGGGGCCGTGCAGGGCGATGTGCCGCACTCGGTGCCGATGCTCTCCCTCGACAACGTCTTCGACGCCGACGAGCTCGCCGAGTGGGCCGCCGGGCTGGAACGGCGCCTCGGGCACCCCGTGGCCGGCTGGTGCGTGGAGCCGAAGCTCGACGGCCTCGCGGTGGCCGCCCGCTACCGGGACGGCCGGCTCGTCCAGCTCCTCACCCGCGGCGACGGCCTGGCCGGCGAGGACATCACCCACGCCGCCGACGCCGTCGTCGGTCTGCCGCCGGTCCTCGCCGAGCCGATCGACGCCGAGCTGCGCGGCGAGGTGCTGCTGACGACAGCACAGTTCGAGGAGGCCAACCGGATCCGGCTCGCCCACGAGGCCACGCCCTTCGCGCACCCGCGCAGCGGAGCGTCCGGCACCCTGCGGGCCAAGGACCGCCCCTACCGCATCGAGTTGACCTTCTTCGCCTACGGCGCGATCGGTCTGGAGGACCTCGGCCACGCCGCCCTCCTGGACGAACTGGCCGCGCTCGGCGCGAACACGGCCGCCGGCACGGCCGCCGCCCCGATGCGGTGCGAGACCGTGCAGCAGGTGCAGGAACGCATCGACGTGATCGCCGGCCTGCGCGCCGGCCTGCCGTTCGGCATCGACGGCGTCGTCGTCAAGGCCGACACGGCCGAGGACCAGCGGCAGGCCGGCAACGGCTCGCGCGCCCCGAGATGGGCGGTCGCCCGGAAACTGGCGGCCGAGCACAAGGTGACGCGCCTGCTCGCGGTGGAGTGGAACGTCGGACGGACCGGCATCATCGCCCCGCGCGCCGTCCTGGAACCCGTGGTCATCGACGGGGTGACGGTCACCTACGCCACACTGCACAATCCGTCCGACATCACCCGCCGCGGGCTCATGGTCGGCGACCAGGTCTTCGTCTACCGGGCCGGCGACGTGATCCCCCGGGTCGAGGCACCCCTGGCCGACCGGCGCACCGGCGCCGAGAGCCCGGTCGTCTTCCCCGAGGCGTGCCCCCGCTGCGGCGACGCCATCGACACCTCCGAGCAGCGCTGGCGGTGCGTGCGCGGCCGGAGCTGTCAGGCCGTGGCCTCGGTGGTCTACGCGGCCGGCCGCGACCAGCTCGACATCGAAGGCCTCGGCGGCACCCGCGCGATCCAGCTGGTGGAGGCCGGTCTGGTCAAGGACATCGCCGACCTGTTCACACTGACCCGCGAGCAGCTCCTCGGCCTGGAGCGGATGGGCCAGACCAGCGCCGCCAACCTCCTGGCCGCGATCGAGACCGCCCGCGGGGCCGCACTGAACCGGGTGTTCTGCGCCCTCGGCGTCCGTGGCACCGGACGCACGATGTCCCGCCGGATCGCCGCGCACTTCGGCTCGATGGCAGCGATCCGGGCCGCCGACGCCGACACGCTCGCCGGGGTCGACGGCATCGGCACCGAGAAGGCCCGCGTCATCGCGGCCGAGCTCGTCGAGCTCGGCCCGCTCCTGGACAAGCTGCAGGACCAGCAGGTCGGCACGCAGGTCACCGAACCGCAGAAGCCCGCCGCCGGGACCGACAGCGACGCCGGGGACGCCGGGGGCGACGGCGCGGACCCGGCGGCCGGCCCGCTGGCCGGACAGGCCGTCGTGGTGACCGGCTCCATGACCGGCCCCCTCGCGGTGCTGTCCCGCAACGAGATGAACGAGCTGATCGAACGGGCCGGCGGCAAGGCATCCTCGTCGGTGTCCCGGCGCACCACCCTGCTGGTGGCGGGCGAGAAGGCAGGCTCCAAGCGCGCCAAGGCCGAGGAACTGGGCGTCCGCGTCCTCGGCCCCGAGGAGTTCGCCGTCCTCGTCGCCGACCTCCTCCCCACCTCCCAGGGGTGAGCCCCCGAGCCGGGGAAGGGGGGCCCGGCCCGGGGGAGAGGAGGGGGAGACGCGAGGGAGGGGAACTGCCGGGGTGCGTCCGCCTACTTGAAGGTGACGTCCGAGCAGGAGTAGAAGGCCTCCTCGCTCTGGAAGGAGCCGTCGGGCCGCTTCAGCCCGTGCCAGATCGTGTAGATCAGGTGCTTGCCCTTCTTCTCGGGGAGCACCGCCTTGAACGTGAACGCCTTCGCACCGAGGAAGCCCGAAGGGGCCGCCGTGGCCGCGGTGTTGTCGGCACTGAGGAACGGGGTGTCCTCCAGGTCGGACCACTTCAGCGGCTTCTTCGGGTCGTAGCCGTCCTTGGTGACGTACATCTCCATGCGGTACGGGTTGTGCAGCGCGCTGATGTCGTAGCGCAGGTCGTACTCGGCGCCGCCGGGCAGTGTCGTCGAGGGGAAGTCGTCCCGCGCCAGGTCCAGGCCGGAGAACTGCGCGTTGCCGGCGCTGCACAGCTTGCCGTCGGGTATGCGGGCGCGGTGCTGCGGGGAGGAGGTCGGGGTGCTGTGGTCGATGGCACGGCCCTGCACGATCGACTTCCAGTCGCCGGGGATACCGGGGCTCTGGGAGAGGGCCAGCCGGCAGGCCTCACTCGCCTTCGGGTTCTTGGTGCAGGCCACGCTGCGGCTCACCGGGTCGGCGGTGGAGCCGTGTGCGGAGGCCGGCGCCGAGCCGAGCGTGGTCACGGCGAGGGGGAGGGCCACGAGCGCGGTCAGGCGCAGCAGGGCGGCGCGGCGGGCCGGGGGCCGTACCGCGTCGGGGGAAGCCGCGGCGGCGGGGCGGGTCGTACTCATGAGGGGGACGCTCCTGGTCATGGGGTCGGTCCTGCACACGGGACGGCAGACAGGCAGACAGGCGGGCGGGCGGACAGGCAGCAGACAGGCGGGCGGGCGGGCGGACAGGCGGGCGGGTCGGCCGCCGGGTCAGCCGCCCGTCCTCACGGTCACCTCGCGGGAGAACGCCCCCCACGTGCCGTCGCCGAGCCGCGCCCGGATCTTCACGGTGTACGTCGAGCCGGGGTGGGCGCCGACGAGCACCTCGCGCGAACCCTTCGTCGTCGGCACCGGCAGGACGGGGTCGCCGGTGCCCCACATGAAGGTCTGGGCGGGCTTGCCGTTCAGGTGGACCTGGTAGGTGGTGATCTGGCCGACGCCCTGCGGCACGGACCAGGTGAGGTTCAGGTAGTGCTGGGTGACACCGCCGTCCTGCTTGGTGGCGGTGGTGGCGGCGAAGTCGCCGGGAGAGGCGGTGCCGCCGTTCCCGTCGGGGGCCGCGGCCGTCGTCACCTGCGCCTCGCGGGTCGGCTCGGACTCCTTGCCGGAGGCGTCGACGGCGGTCACCCTGAAACGGTAGGCGGTGCGCGGGGTCAGGCCGGAGACGGTGGCCGAGGTGGCCTTGGCGTCCGCGTCCTGGACCTTCACCCCGTCGCGGTAGATCCGGTAGCCGGTGACCGCGACGTCGTCGGTTGCCGCACGCCAGCGCAGCGCGGCCTGGTACGGGCCGGAGGCCGTTGCCTCCAGGTCCGCGGGAACGACCGGCTTCGCCTTGTCCTGGCCGGGCGCCGCGAGCGTGGTGAGCACGATGTCCTTGCTGAAGCCGGTGGTGCGGCCGTCGGCGCGGACGGCGCGGACCTTGAACGCGTAGCGGGTGGCGGGCGCCAGCCGCTCGATGTCCGTCATCGTGTCTTTGACGGTCTTGACCTGCTTGCCGTCCTGGAAGACCTCGTAGCGCACGACCTCGGAACCGCCCGCGGGCGGTTTCCACATCAGGTGGACGGCGGTGTCGTCCTTGACGAAGGAACCGCTGTCGGCGGGCACGGCCGTGTTCGTGCCGCTGTCACCCCCGTTGCCCGACGGTCCGTTCACGCGGCATCCGGTGATCCGGGGCAGGCCCTTGCCGGCGGGGTTGATGCCGACCTTGAGCGTCCGGCTGCCCTTGGCGGCCACGTCGGCGCGGTCGGCGACCGGCTTGACGGTGACGTGCGCGCCGTCCTGGCGCAGCTCGTACGCCCAGGGGTTGTCGAGGGTGACCTGCCCCTGCGACACGTCGAACTCGGCGGTCCAGTCCCGTACGGGCCGGTCCCCCTTGTTGGTCAGGGAGACCTCGCCGGACGCCCACCACACGGTGGCCCGGTCCGCGACGCGGCAGGCGGCGGCGAGGCCGTCCTGCTCCTCTCCCGCATTGGCGGTCACGGGGACGACGACGGAGCCGACCCCGACGACCACGGCCGCACAGGCCAGGGCAATTCGCTTTCGGGACATCAGAAACCTCTTGGTAAAGCCGATCCGCCGGTGCAGCGGCGGCATCGGAAGTGCCTCGGTCAACACCCGTGACCCTAAGCGCGGTTCACACCTCGCACGGCCCTCCGGGGGCTGCCGCAGCCGCTGTTATCCGTCCCTTAAGGTGCGGATAGGGCGCCCTTGATCCCCTGCCCGCGCCCTTCGACCCTACGGAAACCGAAGATCACGCTCCGTTCCCGCCCCGAGCCGTGCGCGGGGGTCCGGTCCGGTTCGCAAACGATCAGCCGGAGCCCTCGTCGCCGGGCCGCCCTCCGGGCCGCCCTCCGGGCGTTGCTGCCGGGGGTGCGGCCGTCCGCAACCCCCGGCAGCTTTTCTCGTCATCTTGACGATATGAGGGCCTCCGGTTATCGTCGTTCTGACGAAATGAAGGGGGTTCGCCATGGCCGACGTCACCCGGCGCCTGGGCTGGCGCCATCTGCGCTCCGCGCCCACCGCCCACATCCGCCACCACAAGCGCGGCCGGCTCGTCCACGACGGCCGGGGCCTCAGCTTCTGGTACCGGTCCCTGTCGGCGGCACTGTCCGAAGTGCCCGTCGACGACCGGGAACTGGCCATGGCGTTCCACGCCCGCACGGCCGACTTCCAGGACGTCACCGTGCAGGCCACCGTCACCCACCGGATCAGCGACCCGGCCCAGGCCGCCGAACGGCTCGACTTCTCCGTCGACCCGGACACCGGAAGCTGGCGCGGATCCCCCCTGGAGCAGATCGCCACTCTCCTCACCGAGACCGCACAGCAGCACACCCTGGACGTACTGGCCCGCATCCCGCTGGCCGACGCCCTGGTCGACGGCGTCGCCTCCGTACGGCAGCGCGTCGCCGACGGCCTCGCCGCCGAACCCAGACTCCCGGCCACCGGCATCGAGGTGGTGGCCGTACGGGTCGTCGCGATCCGCCCCGAGGCCGAGGTGGAACGCGCCCTGCGCACCCCCGCCCGCGAGCAGATCCAGCAGGAGGCGGACCGGGCCACCTACGAACGCAGGGCCGTCGCCGTCGAACGCGAACGCGCCATCGCCGAGAACGAGCTGGCCAGCCAGATCGAACTGGCCCGGCGCGAGGAGCAACTGGTCGACCAGCGCGGCATCAACACCCGCCGCGAAGCCGAGGAGCAGGCGGCCGCGGACAGCGTACGGACCGAGGCCGAAGCGGCCCGCAAGGTCCGCCTCGCCCGCGCGGACGCCGAAGCGGCACGCGAGACCGGCGCGGCACGCGCCGAGGCCCAGGCCGCCTGGCTGCGCGTGCACGGCGAAACCCACCCGGACACCCTGCACGCCCTGGCCGCGACCCGCCTGGCGGAGAACCTGCCGCGGATCGAGAGCCTCACCCTTTCCCCCGACGTCCTCACCTCCCTCCTCACCCGGCTCGGCCGCCCGGACGGGGGAGCGGACGCGTGAGCCTGGCCCCGCGCGCGGTGATCGTGCACCGCAGGACCGAGTACGAGGAACTCCTCGCCCGGCACGGCACGCACGGACAGGCCGCCTTCTTCCTCTCCAGCCGCGGCCGCTCGATCGAGGAGGTGGCCCGCCGCCACGACCGCACCCGCCAGGCACTGCGCGACGTGGCGGCGGCGGTGCCGCTGACCTGGCGGAACTCCCGGGTGGAACGCGCCGACCTCGACCGCTTCCTCTTCGCCCCGCAGGACGTGGTCGTCGTGGTCGGCCAGGACGGCCTGGTCGCCAACACCGCCAAATACCTCCACGGACAGCCGGTGGTGGGCATCGACACCGACCCCGGACGCAACCCCGGGGTCCTGGTCCGCCACCGCTGCACCGACACGGCCGCCCTGCTGCGAGCCGCCACCACCGCCGGCGGCCGGACGGACGAACTCACCATGGTCGAGGCCGTCGCCGACGACGCCCAGCGCCTCCTCGCCCTGAACGAGATCTACCTGGGCCCGCCCGGCCACCAGACGGCCCGCTACCGCCTGGGCCCCGACGGCGAGAGGGGCCAGGGCGAGGCCCAGGCCTCCTCCGGGGTCCTGGTGGGCACCGGCACGGGCGCCACCGGCTGGCTGCGCTCCCTCTGGCTGGAACGCGGCAGCACCGCGGAACTGCCCGCACCCTGCGAGGAACGGCTCCTGTGGTTCGTCCGCGAAGCCTGGCCCTCACCCACGACCGGAACGACCAGGGTCACCGGTGAGCTCGGGCGCGGACAAGGACTGCGGCTGACCGTGGAATCGGACCGGATCGTGGTCTTCGGCGACGGAATGGAGTCCGACGCCCTGCAACTGACCTGGGGCCAGAGCATCCGGCTGGGCATCGCGCAGACCTCCCTGCACCTGGTGACCTGACCCCCGCCCCGACCGCACGCTCACCGCAGGGCGAAGAGCAGGTTGACCGAGTTGTAGTAGTTCGGCAGGTGCACCATCTCCGACCCCGGACGCGGCGGATCGGCCTTCGGCCAGTTCCGCGGGCCCAGCAGATGGTCGGCGTAGTCGCTGGCGGGGACCTTCGGCACGAACCAGACGCGGTACGTGCCGGGGTACATGTCCTGCTCGAACCGCCAGAGCTGCGTCCCCCGCTCCCCGTCGGCCCGGCAGCCGCGCAGGGTGACCCCGACGGTGTTCCCGCCGCCGGCGGTCCCGTCCAGGCAGCTGCCGGTTGCCGCGTTGCGCAACTGGTAGGTGCCGCGACGCTCGGGCAGCCGCTCCCACCTCTGCCCCGCCTTCCCGGTGCACGGCTCCAGCTGCACCCGGCCGCCGCCGCCGCCGACGCACAGCCCCGAGGCCACATTGACCAGGGCGCTGCCGGCACCGGCGCGATCCGTCGAGGGCGACGCAGAAGGCGGCACCGGGGAGGCCGAGGCGGTGACGGAAGCCGAGGGCGAAGGGAGCCGCACGGCGGGGGCGGAGGCGAAGGCCGCCGACCCGATGGCCGCGATCGGTGTGGCCTGCGCAAGCGGGCCGCGCGGTACCGCGAACGTACTGACGGGAGCCGCGACCTGCCCGGACCCCCTGCCCTCGGAGTCGGCCGGCAGCAGGACGGCCACGGTGGCCGCCGTCCCCGCCACCGCTGCCGCGGCGGCCCACTTCACCGCGCCGGCCTTGGCCCCGGCGAGCTGCGTCCCGCTCAGCGTGCCCGCGGCGGCCAGCTGCGCACCGCCCCCTCCCAGGGCCGGCAGGAACGAGGCGGGGTTCCACAGCAGGATGCCACCCAGCAGCAGCACCCCCAGACGGCCGTTGACGGCGCGCAGGTCCCGCTCGGCTTGCGCACAGCCGGCGCACCCCTGAAGGTGGCGGCCGAGGTCCCGGGTCAGGCGCGTGCCCGGCCGGCGCAGCCTGGCGGCGATCTGCCCCCCGTAGTGCTTGCACTCATCGCTCGCACTCCGGTCCAGGTGAGCGCGCAGGTACGCCTCCCGCAGACCCTCCCGGGCCCGCGCGGCCAGGGAACCGACACCCCCCGCCGATATCCCCAGGCGTGCCGCGGTCTCGGCCGCCGGCTCGTGCTCGACGACGGAGTGCCACAGCACCGCCTGCCAGCGCTCCGGCAGCGACCGGTAGGCGTGCAGGACCAGCGATTCCTCCTCCGCCGAGAAGACGGCGTCCTCGGCGTCCGCACCGTCGGAGAGCCGGCCGACCCATTCCTCGAAATCGTCCGACAGCCGCGTACGGGAGGCCTCGCGCGCCCACACGGCCGCCAGGCGGCGCACACAGGTCAGCAGGTACGGCCGCCAGGCGTACTCGGGCCCGGCACCCCAGGCGATGGCCCGGTAGGTACGGGCGAAAGCCTCGGCGGCGAGGTCCTGGGCGGTGGAGAGGTCCCGGCAGCACGTACGGGCGTACGCGAGCACCGACGGATGGTGACGGGCGAACACCTCGTCCATCACATCGCTGACCGCCGTGCCGGAGTCCGAGGTGTGCCCCCGCAACAGGGCACACAGCTCGCCGTCGCTGAGCGCTCGCAGATCCTGCTGACGGGCGGTACCAGGTCTACTCAACACGTGCTCCTGTGTGGCTTGCTGACGACCCGGGCGCCGGTCCCGGGCACATCCGTCATGGGGGGTGCGGCGCTGCGCCCGACCGGAATTTCGCGCAAGTGTGCACGCTCGCAGGGCGGCAGGCAAACGGCAGGAAGGAATGTTGAGCCCGTCGCTCCGGATCCGCTAACGTGACGGCAACTGCTGGTCAGAGGGGCTAGGATCCGCCCGCCACGGCCTTGGGTACGGGCGCCGGGCGCACCCGCGCACTCACGCCGGCGAACCGGCCGGGCGCCCGCACGGAACCGTGTGTACACCCCGGCTCGCCCCTGCCCTTTGCACCCTGACCCGCACCGCACCCGCACCCGCGCCCGCACCCGCGCCGGGCAGCGCCGCACCGCGGCGCCCCGCCACCCCTTCCGGGACCTCGCAGGAGGGGTGGCGGGGCGGCCGTCGCAGCTCGCTCAGTGCCGGTCGTAGACGCCGAAGATGTCGATGACGAGGTCGGTGTTGTTGCCGCTGCGGTTGAAGAAGTCGACGATGCCGTGGGCGCCGAGGCTTGCCTGGACCAGGTTCGGCACGGTCTTGCCGGCCGTCCAGTTCAGGGCCGAGGAGTTCGGTGCGACCGGCGGGGTGTGCGTCTTGTTCTCGTACTGCCACAGGGCGTTGGGGTCGGGGGCGACCGTGAGGTGCCCGGCGCCGCCGGTGTTGGTGACCGTGGTGTTCAGCACCATGGCGGTGGCGGTGGTGTTCTCCTCGCCGTAGGTCGAGTAGATGTAGCGGTAGGGCTTCAGGGGCCCGGAGGGCCACTGTGCGGGGTCGCGGGTGTCGAGGTCCCTCTTGGGGCGGACCGGGATGTAGGCGCTCGCGCTGTCGGGGCTGTAGTAGCCGACGACGTCGACGATGACGTCGGCCGGGTCCCAGCCGCCGTTGCGTATGTTGATCTTCCCGTCCGGTCCGACGGGGACGATGACCGCGTTGGCGATGGTCTGGCCGCCGCTGAAGTTCAGGTTGGAGGTGTTCGGCGTGGCCTGGCCGCTGGGGAAGACGGTCAGGTGGCCGGCGGCCCGCGGGTTGGTGACGGTCACGTTGAGCGCCACGGCCTTCGCGCCGGCCGGGACGCCGCGGGTGCCGGTGATCTGGACGCCGAACCGGCTCTGTCCGGGGACCGGCCCCCGGACGGTGCCGAGGCCCTCGCGGGTGTCGACGAAACGCGTCGGGGCCATCGGAGTGTAGCCGTTGGCGGACGTCCGGGTGAAGTAGCCGGTCACGTCGGCGATCAGGTCGACGTCCTGCTCGCCGCTGTTGTACAGGTTCACGTGGCCGTTCTCGCCGACCGGCACGATGACCAGGTTCGGTACCGAGTCACCGGCCGCGTAGTTCACGTTCGACGTGGTCGGACGCTCGGTGCCGTCGGCGTACGCGCGGACGTGACCGGCGGCCCTGGTGTTGGTGACGGTGACGTTGAGGACCACGGCGGCGACGCCGGCCGGGATGCCGTGGTTCCCGGCGACCTTCACGCGGGCCTCGCCCCACGCCGGCACCCGGGCGGCCTGCGCGGCGCCCGTGCCGTCCCGGGTGTCGAGCAGACGGGTGGGGCTGTGCGGGGTGAACTCCGAGCCCGGGGTGACGAACGGCATCTCGTTGGTCGCCGAGGGGCCGTTCGCGCCGTCGGGACCGTACACGGTGACCTTGACCGTGTAGCTGCCCACCTCGGCGTAGGTGTGGTGGGAGGTCATGCTCCCGCTGCCGCCGGTGACTTCGCTGCCGGACGTGCCGTCGCCCCAGTCGATCACGACCGTGAGCGGCGTGCCCAGGCTGCTGGTGATCTCCGACTTCAGGTCGATCGTCCGGGCGCTGGTGGCCGTGCCGCCGAGGCCGACCGTGAGGTCGGCGCCCGCCGCGGCACCCGTCCCCTGCGGAGCGGCCGCGGCCTTGCTCCCGGCGGCCTGCGCGAGCATCAGCACCGACCGGTCGGCCGGGCTGCTGAAGGTGAACGCGTTCGCGGCGCTCCTGAGCAGGTCCCTGGACGAGGTGACGCCGTGGGCTCCGTCGGCGGACGGTCCCGCGGCCTGGGCCGCGCCTCCCGGCACGAACCCGACGCCTGCCGCGATCACGGCAGCGGAAACAACAAGTCGGCGACTGCGCACCGGCCCCCCAAAGTATTGGTCGAACATTCGAGTTGATCTCGAAGAAGCGTTCACACTACAGAGTCGTGCCGCCCCGCACGGCGGGGTTTCACGCGGCGGTGTTTCGCACGGCGGCACGACCGCAAGACCCCGCCCCAGCCGGTCGCGGACCGCATCGAGGCGGCCCCGCGCGTCCCGTCCGCCGCCCCGCCCGCGGACACCGCCCCGTATCCCCTGGCCCAGACCGCGGACGGCTGACCCGCGGACCACTGCGCCGGGGGAGCACCACGTCCACGCGGCGGCCCTCCCCCTCCCCGACGGCAGAGGGCCGCACGAAGCCCACCCCTGCTGGGCAGGCGGGGCACGTGGGCCTGTGCTCCCCAAGGTCAGGGCCGGCTCTGCAGGGAACGGGCCCGGGCCCCGGCCCCGGCGGTGATGACCTCGGCGAGCTGATTGGCGAAGGCCGCGTTGCACCCTCCGAGCCGGACGAAGCCGTGGCCGGCCACCGGGCCGTCGTTGCACAGCGAAGGAAGGGTCAGGCCGGCGAGCGCGAGCGCGGTCTTGAGGTTGGTGACAGCTTCTTCACCGGCCTGGAAGGCGGCATCCTGGAGCCGCTTGTAGTGGATCCGTTCGGTACGGGTCAGTTCGTAAGCCATGCTGTGTGGCTCCTTTCGTAGTGGATGCGGCGGTGGAGGGAAGGCGCTTGCCCGGCTCCCGGATCCGTTCGGTCCGGCCGCCCGCAGGCGCCCCGGCTGCGGGACCGGCACCGGCCCCGGGCTGTGACGCGGAGCCCGAGGGGCCGCGGCGCAGACGTGCCCGATGTGCGCAAGGCCCGTGACTATCGCTTTCGATCTTCGTTTCAAAGGTGCAGGCAGGCACCCTTTTACGCGTGGGAAGGAGCGGATTTGTCCAGGAAGTCAGCGGCTGCCCCGGGCTTCCTCCTCCGCGACAGCCCGCCAGGAGGCGCAGCCCACCCCCGATGGCCGGCCGTGGTGAACGCCCCTGCGCTGCGTCGGGCACCCCGTCCCACCGGCACCACCGGCACCACCGGCACCACCGGCAGTACGGCCTTGAGCGTCCGGCCCGTGCACGGCGGGACCGCGCAGCCCCGTGCCCGGCGGACGGCCGCAGTGCGCCGGGGCCCCTTCCGTCTCGCCGGTTCGGGGCCGGCGGCGCCGGCCTGCGCCCGCGGGACCGCCTCACCGGCACGGCCGTCAGGCGCCGTACCCCAGCCCCCGACTGCCGGACGAGGGCCGGCCGCTCCGGCCGGCCCCGGAGTACCCGGGACGGCCGCCGGCCGGACCGGTCCAGTCCGCGGAGGCATGCCCGGACCTGAGCGTATGGTTCTGCGGGTTCCGGTGTCTCGGAGCGGCCTGGCGGGGAGGCCGTGTGAGGGTGATCTGCCGTACCAGCTGCTGGAAGCAGGCCAGCGTCGCGACGGCAGGGAGCGCGGAGGACATTCCGGCGGCGAGAGTCCTGGGTGCCTGGGCCACGCACAGGAGAGTGGCCAGAGTGGAGAACAGCAGAACCATCGACCAGGAGTGAAGCGCGCGGCGCTGGTGCAGCGCAGATCTGAGGATGGACAGGGAAGCGGCCATCCAGGGGCCGTAGACCAGCAGGGGCCACCAGCCCACCACGCCGCGGGCCGTGTGCAGTCCGGCGCTGTGGCGCAGCGTGTCGCAGATGGCCAGCCCGCTGAGGATGCTCACCAGGGTGGCGATGACGGCGACCAGCACAGCGGTGCACGTGCTGCCCGTGCGCAGCAGCGTCGCCGCCAGCGACCGCGGCACACCCCGGCGGTGCCCGCCGGAGGTCTGTCTGGGCCGGCCCTCGGCGGTGGCGTGCTTCACCCCCGTGCCGTGGCCCATGCTGCTCGCCGGTCCCACCGCGTCGCCGTAGGGGGAGGGGCCGAACGGTCCGGGCGCGGAGCTCTCCTGCAGTAGGCCGGCGAGCTCCTCCGCCGGATCCCACCCCCCATCGACTTCATGGGACCACCCGGGCTGCTCCGCCGCAGGGCGCTGCTGTGCCGGGTCCGACCGGCGCCAGAGCACGGCGGTGTCCTGCTGGGGCTGAGGGCCGTGCGGGTCGGGGTGCTCGTGCGGCTCATACACGGGAGAGGCCGTCCGAGCGATCGACGGCGGCAGCCGCGGCAGGCCCGAGGCCCTCCGGCCCCAGCCCCCGTTCGAACTCGGCCTGGATCCTCCTCATCGTATGGAGGAAGTCCTCGAAGGCCGCGGAGGAGAATCTCAGCTCGACTTCCTGGTTTTCGTGTTCCAGCATTGCGTTCTCGGATCCGCTGGATTCTGCTGGGCGCGGAGTGAAAGTCCACTTTCCGATCCGAGTGGTCCCGGTGTGAAAGCCGCCTCCTCGCCCTCCTTCTTCCGAAGTCCCGGGGGAGAAGGAGAAGGGCTTTGCTGTTGTCATATTCCGTAAACGCTGCCGATCTTGGTGAGGGTATGCGCCATCCGGGTGATGGTGTGAATGCGTGGGCGTCGGCCGGCCGCCCCTGTCTGTTCCGGCACAAGTCCCGCTGCAGGTGAATCCTTTTCTCGGCGTACGGCACCCGTCCCGGCCGCCGCCGCGACAGCTCCGCCGCCCCGCCCCCTCACGTATATCGGGAAAACGGCCGAAACGATAAGGGGGTGGAATGTGCGCATGACTGCAACCGGAGGACAAGGCGCAACCGCGCATATGCCCCTGCGTTATGCCCACCGACTGCCGAGGGCGCCGACGTGTGCGCCCCGTACGCCTCCAGCCTTCGAAAGGTCGGCCGTGGGAGACCTCTTCCTGTGGATCGTGCTCATTTCCACCGTTCTGGGCACAGGTTGCACTGCCTGGATGTCATCCGGGACCGCAGGTCTGTGGCGCGTGGACGCCCTTGAGCTGAGACGCCAGCAGCGCTTCGAGCAGGTTCTGTCCGGTCACGTGGACGCCATCGGGCGCTCCGGCCGCGGCGCCGCCGGAGGCGCCGGCGTACCGGCATCCCTGAACGCAGAACCGCTCGGAGCCCCCCGGCCGCACCTCCCGGACGCCGCAGCGTGACGCCTGCCCGGGTGCCGGACGGCGGAATGCGCTACCGAACGAACAGTCGCTGCCGAACCCATTAAAACCCCGGCAATCTGCGCATGAAAGCAGGTGGCAAAAACCCCGGCAATCCGTACATTGCCGGATCGTGCCGACGGGTGTCAGGCGCCGGTCTGATTTCTGAATTCCCGCGGAGTCGGCCGCGAATCCGGAAATGTTGAATTGTGGATCACGTTCCGCGCCGGATCCGCCGCAGATTGCCTCCGGAACCGCCACCGCAAGCGGTGTCGCTAAAGATTCTCACCGCCGCCCGCGGCCAGCAGGCCGGCGGTTCGGCCGCCCTGCGAAACGAGACGAGATGTCCGACAGCGCACGACAGGGCTCACCCTGCCCAAGGACCATGTCCACGCCGACCATGTCCACGCCACCGCCCCGCGGCCGGCTGCCGCACAGCGATCCCGGGCCGGACGGTCGCGCGGGCACGACCACGCGCCCCTGCCCCTGCGCCTGCCCCTGCACCTGCGACTGGGACATCCTCACCGGCCCGGCGACTCTGGCAGCCCCCTTCCTGCGCCGCCTCCAGGCCGACGGCCTCGGCGCGAGGGGAGGCCCCGCCGACGGCTCCGTCACGACGGACGTGCTGATGTTCATCGCCCGCTCCCTGCAGGACGACGGCCCCGCCCACCTCGACTTCGTCGACTGCGCCACAAGACTGCAGCGCTCCGTCGACGAGGTGCGCGGCGAGGCCGCCTGGCTGGCCGCACACGAGTTCCTGGCCCGGGATGCCGACGCCGACACCGCTGCCGACGACGGCGTGGCACGGTTGTGGGTGAACCCCTCGGTCACATTCCTGCCGTGGACGGACCCGAGAGTGGCTGCCGCACGGCACCGCTTCCCCTTCATCACCACGGCCGACCGGGGCATGGCCGCCGCAGAACCCGTCATCATCCACCCCTACGACGCGGGCAGTTGGCACCGGGTCTACCTCCGTTACCTGGAGACGACCCGGACTCCCTCCCTGGCACTCTCACCCCCGTGCTGCCCGCAGGGACTCCATGAAGCCCGGTGCCGCTCCGGCCATGGAAGCGCGCGCCCGAGCCCTGCGAGGAAACATCCGAGGCCCCTGAGACAGGGCCCGGCGCCCAGGGCCCGCGCCTGAGCGCCGGGCCCGTGCCGTTGCCTTCTCGCACCCGGAACCGGAGTCCGCCGGCCGGTGGGCGCAGGGGGAGCCGGCCGAGGAGGTCCGGGCCGCGGCGGCCTCCTCGCTGATGCCGTGCGCCGACACCTTCGAGGAGTTCGCGTACCGCTTCGTCGTGGCGAACGAGCTGTGGATGCAGGCGCACTCCGCCAGCGCCGCGAGCCCGCTCGCTCCCCGCCTCCGGGCGTACGCCGGCCACTACGCCCCCGACGCATCCTGACCCCCGGCGGTCCCCTTCCGGCGGTCCCCCTTCCGGCCGACCCGGTCGGCTGCCTCCGCCGGATCCCTCAAAGCCGGCGTCCGGCCCGGGCCACGAGCCGGTCGATGGCCGGGGCCCCGCGTCCACGGCCACCACTTCTGCGAAGGGGATCCGCCCGCCACGGGCTTCGGCCGGCAGCGCGCGACGTACGACACCGATCACCCGCTCGACGAGAGCCGCGCCCCGCCCCGGCCCGGCCGCAGGACGTCACCTGCCCCGGAACCCGGACACGGAACCCGGGCACGGAACGGCGGCCGGGCACCGCCCGGGCCCCGGCTCCGCTGTCACCGGCCGGGTGTCCGGTCGCGCAACCTGCCGGCCATGGCCAGGGTGCGCAGCGCTGCGGCCCTGAGCTGCGGCCGCTCACGGACGAACCCCCGGACGGCGCGTGGCGGCTCGTGGCTGAGCCAGTGCAGGGCCGCCCCGGCCCCGGCCCGGAGCACCGCACCCTCGTGCACGGTCAACTCCCGTGTCTTGAGGGAGTCCTTGTAGGCGGCGTCACCCCTGCCGAGATCGAGCATGCCGATCCCGGCGGCGGCGGCCGCCTCGATCATGCGGAGGTAGAGGACACGTCCGGGACTGAAGGTGGCGAAGTCCCGGTCGTAGGCGGGGAACCAGCACGACAGCACGGTGCGCGAGCGCAGACCGAAGTGCGCGGCGACGGGCCGACCGCCCGCGTAGAGGACCGACAGCAGGCCCGAGCAGGACGGTGCCTGCGTGGTCGCGAGCATCCGCACCAGGCCGCTGATCCAGTCCTGGGCGAACCGGTCGCGCCGGCCGGTCCGGCGGTACTGGGCGGACTTCCACGCCATCAGCGTCCGCAGAACCGCCGGACTGCGCTCGTCGAACACGAACCGCAGCGGCCCGGCCTGCCGGGCCAGGCGGCGTTCCTGCGCCCGCGTCGCCTTCAGGAACGTGCGGGAACCGGCCCGGAGCAGGGTCTCGTAGCCGGCGTATCCGCCGGTGATGTCGATGTCGATGACGGGCGAGGCGAACCGCCCCGTGGCGAACGGCAGGAACAGGTCCTGGCCGCTTTCGAGATGGTTGAACTCCCAGACGGACAGGGAACTGGCCCGCAGCAGCTCGTGCGGGTCGACCGACACCCCGGGGCGCAGCACGGCCCCCTGGCTGTCGGACACACCCAGGCCGATGGCACGGCCACGGCCCCACCGGCCCCGCTCGAAGGGGAAGAAGCCGACGGGCTCGCCGTCCTGGCGCACCACCGCGACCCTGGCACCCGGCCGGACACGGCCGACCGCCTGGCAGAACTCGGGGCTCATGAAGGGGTTGGCCTCCGGCGCCGTACTGGCCCGAAGATCGCCCCACAACTCCAGGTCCGTCGGGCTCAGCTCGGCAGGGCGGATCACGTCGATGCGTTGAACGGTCACTACGGCTCCTGATTCGTCGGAAACTCACCCGGCCCGAGCGTCTCCTCGAGCCGGGCCTCCCCTGCCGGCCTCCGGCTGTGACAGCGGCCGCAGAGCATGTGCGAGGGCACGCCTCGTCCCGGTTCAACGACTGTCGGAGTATCAGGCAGCGCCGGCGGGCGCTCCGCCTCGATCGCCGGTGCGCGACACGGGCGGCCGCGAGCGGCGGCAACGCGGCCCGGCGGCTTCCGGAATCCGGCGTCGGCGATGTGGCGGGCCAGGGGCCGGTTGCGGAGCATCCCGGCGACATTGAGGTCCTCGGCCGCGATCGTGCCGTACTCGGCGGCCACGGCCGTGGTGAGCTTGTGGAGGGCGTCGGCGCGGAGGTTCGCCACCCGGTGATGTACGCGGTTGCGGGCGGCGTTGGCTTTCTCCCACCGCTTCGACGGCTTGCGTCCGGTGCGGCGGTCGGGGCCCTGGCGGCGGGAGACGGTCCGGGAGTACGCCTCCTTGGAGTTCTCCTCCCACCACCCGGCGAACCGGGGGTCGGTGTGCTTGGCCTCGTTGAACGCCTTCCGCAGCGAGGGCAGCGACCATGGCCGCCACTCGGTCAGCGCATCGCCTCGGCCCTGCGCTGCCGCCAGGAGGCCGTCACCCGGCCGACGGCCCAGTTGTAGGCGGCGCGCGCGGCGCCGCAGTGCGAGCGCAGCGCTGTCTCCTGGGAGGCGCCCGGGTCCAGGGCGAACCGGAACGCCTGCACCCGGAAGCCGGGCTGCGGGCGGAACTTCTTCACCCGGCGTCCTTGCCGGTCGCCACGGCCACCGCGCGGGCGGCCCGGTTCTTCGCCGCCCGCCGCCCGTACCGGGGGGCGCACATCGCGGTGAGCACCTCGGTGATGTCCCCTACGAGGTCGTCGGCGGTTTCGGTGGGGTCGAGGACGACCAGGCGCCGTCCGGACGCCGACAGCACCGCTTCGAGGTGCTCGACGCCGAACCGGGCCAGCCGGTCGCGGTGCTCGACCACGATCACCGCGGCCTGCGGGTCGGACAGCACCCGGTGCAGCTTGCGGCGCCGGCCGTTCAGCCCCGAGCCGACCTCGGTGACGACCTCGGCCACGGCCAGGCCCAGCCCGTTCGCGCCGGCCACGACCCGGGCCGTCTGCCGGTCAAGATCGGCCTTCTGGTCGGCGGACGGGACGCGGCAGTACGCGACCACCCGCCCCGCCTCCATGACGGCGGCCGGAGCAGGCTCATCGACCAGCCACGTCCCGGACGGCGCCTGGCGGACCGGGACGGGCATCTTCCCGTCCTTCACCCACCGCCACGCGGTCTGGTGGCTCACGCCCTGCTGACGGGCCCACTCCGAAAGCTTCAGACCAACGTGCGCGCGACAGCCGACCAGAGGTGACTGTCAACATTCACCCCCCTGCAGGACGAGGAATGGGGAGTGCGCCGGTTCTTCGTCCGCGACCCCAACGGCAGGGTGGTCAACGTACTGGGCCACCTCTGACGGGCCTCCTCGGCGGTCACCTCGTGCCGGCCGGACCGGCCGGACCGGCCGGACCGGCCGGCACGAGGTCAGAAGACGGTGACCGTGAAGGGGTTGTCCACGTAGTTGCCCCTGAGGTCGTACGTGTAGACGGTGACCGAGTCCGGGCCGCAGACGGCGTTGGGCGTGGTGCTGAAGCTGCGACGGTTGGAATTGGGCAGCTCCACGTGGACCACGCTGAACGCGAGGTTCACCTGCTCGCTGACGTTCACGCAGTACCGGCCGGTGTTGACGTGCCGTACCCAGTCGATGTTCTTCGCCCGCAGCAACGCCCCGGAGCCGGAGACGTCCGCCGCGGCCTGGACGTAGGGGGAGGTGATCGGCCTCGGGTCCGCCGCCGCGGCGTTCGCGGGGGCGGCGAGTGCCCCTGTCATGAGGACGGCGGCCGGCAGGACGGTGAAGAAACGGATCATATGAGTGCGCTCCGGACTGTGGCGTACTGCAGCGAGGTTCGGGTGATCGCCCCATACTCGGCCGGTACGCACGGCGATGTGTTCGCCGCGCCGAGCCGTATCGGCCCAACGGGGCCGAAAGCTACCCGTGCGGCCCACGAGCGCGGGACCGGCCGGGAACGGCAGCCGGCGAAGTCCTCCTCCGACACCGGCGGCACCCCGACGCCGGGGACGCCGCCACCGACGGCCCCGGCACCCGGTGCGCACCCGGCACGCTGCCTACCAGCCGCAGTCCGGCACTCCCGCGATCTTCTCGCCGCCCTGGATGTAGATATTGTTCACCCAGCCGATCGTGCCGTTGGGCAGCTTGAGCAGCGTCCACCAGCGGTTGCGGTACCCGCTGTCGGCGATCTCCTCGCCGGGGTGCTGGCACATGCCCTCGGCCGTCGTCCGCGACACCGTGGCGACGATCTTCACGCACGAGCCGCGGGAGGGGTAGTGGACGCAGTCCGCGTCGGCCCCGTCGTAGCGGACGTTCACCTGGGTCGCCCAGATGTAGACCGACGTCGCCGCGGCGGACATGGCCGAGGCGGGCGAGGCGGCCGAGGCGGGCGAGGAGGTGGTCGTCGGGGGACCGGCCTGGGCGGCCGCGGGCGACGCGACGGCCGCGGGCGACCCCAGGGTCAGAGCCGCCACAGCGGCGGCCGCGGCGGTGGCCGCCTTGAGAAGACGTCGAGTGTTCACGGGTTCCTCGGGTGTCATCAGGTGTCAACGGTGATCGGGACGACGGCGGTGACGGACGCCGCCGGGGGCGGACCTAGATGAACTCGCAGTCCACGGTGGCGTCACCGGGGCGGTAGACCGGCGCGCCGGGGACCGGGGAGTTGTTCGAACCACCGCTGGCGTACACCGCGGAGATCCAGCCCAGCGTCCGGCCCGGAGTGATGATCTGGACCCAGTACGTGTTGGTGTACGCGCCGTCCGTCACGCGCCCGGCCGCGCCCCCGTCCATCTGGCAGTACGCCTGGACCCGGACGTTGGTCAGCCGCTCCGTGGTCGCCAGGGAGCAGGAGGTGCTCTGGCAGGTGCGCACCCGTACGTCGGAGGCCCACACGTGCACGGATCCGCTCGGCGGGTGCGCGGCCGCCGGCTGCGCACCCGTCATCAGGATCGACGCGACGGCCAGGAGCAGCCCCGCGAGTGTCCGCAGGCCGGCGGCGCCGAAGCGTCCGCGCCGGCGCGTTGTCGGTGACGAGTGCGTCATCGTGCGTTCCCTTTCCCGAAGTGTGCCGCGAGCGGCGGGTGCCGCACGCTTCGACCTCCTGACGGGAACCGGTCACGTCCCGTATGACCGTCGCGCCCGCGGAACCGCCCCGCCCCGCACGACCGTCGCGCGCCGTTCACGGCCCGCCGGCCCGCCGATCCCCGCACCCGCATCCGCATCCGCATCCGCAGCACTGCAGGGCCCCGTGGCCGCCCGGCCCGCCGAACACGAAGGCGCCGCCCTCCCGTGGCCGGCGTCCTTGCCGACCGGACCGGGCGAACCGCGGTCCCCGCCACGCCGTGAGCCGCGCCCACCGCCGGACCGCCGGACCGCCGCACCACTGCTCCCTGCCGCCCGTGAGCCGGCCGAGGAGGGAGGAGACCGCGACGGGAGCAGTTCGCCTACGCGAACGGGCTCACGGCACCCGTGCCCACCAACGGCCGGGTACTCATCGACGCCCCCTGACCGGCGAGCCGGAAGCAGGCGACGGCGGCGCCGCGGCCTTCCGGCGGCGTGCCCGATGTGCCGCCGTGATGCCCCCGCCGTTCGCCCCCCGTCCAACTCGGCAGCTCCGTACCCGGTGGACCGCGGCTCGCGGGGCACCGGTGAGCCGGCCCCGGTTGCCGCGCCCCCACCGGCGGGACGCGGCGGAAGAGTTCCGCCGCCGCGCCCGGGGCTTCCGCCGCGCGGCGGCTATTGGATCAGGCTGGTATGCGTGTAGCACGTTGAGCAGGCGTAGAGCTGCAGATGGTTCCCGCCGGAGACCTGGATCCCCGGCGGGTTCGACACCTTGTCGTCGTCGACCACGGCGATGTGTTGGTCCTCGTGCGGGATCCAGCTTCTTCTGTAGTCCCGGCATTCGTTCGAGGCGATGGTCAGCAGCGGGTGCATCGCGGCGCCGCAGTTGACGCAGAACCGGGCGACGGGATCGGTGAGGCCCCACGGTGCCCATCCGCCGACCTTCCATCCGGGGGCCTCGGACACCTCGTTCATGTAGAACTCCTGCGGGGCGGTCTCGTAGGAATCATCGATCGCGACGCCGGACGCCTGCCACACACTCCAGTCGCTCAGCTGCTGCTGCAGCTCCTCGTCCAGCTCCAGAAAGTTCGGGTACTCGGTGACTTGCTCCGGAGCGAGTACACACGGCTCAGGGATGTAGTTGTCGTCAGCCTCGGCCGGCATGGGCGGCGAGCCGAGGACGGTGGCGACGTCGGAGGCCGTTCGCCAGAACAGCTCGGTTGAAGGCTTGTACTCCGGCGGGTGTTCCGAGGGACACCACAGCACCTGGAGCACGTCGCTCCGTCCGGGCGGCCGCAGCCCAGGCACGTCGCGTACGTACAGTTGGGCCACCGGCACGAGGGGGGAGAGCGGACCCTCGTGCCACTTGTCGCAGTACAGCCACGGCTGACGGGCAGGCCACAGCAGTGGTCCGCCGACCGAACTCTGGTACGGCGAGGGGGAACCGGGGCGCGGATGCAGCCGGGTCGCCGAGCGCGCCAGCGGGGCCAGTCGCGGGAAGACCGCAGCTACGTCGACCGGCCGTGGTGGGGTGGTACGGATGACGTTCACAGCGACGATCCTGCCAGCAGCCTCCGGCGCTCGTTGCGGCGAGCTTCCGTGCTGAACCCCCCACCCCCCTCGTCCTGTTCATCGCGGCCGAGTACTCCGCCCGCACGGCGGCGTTCCTGGTCGGAACACTCACGGCGCCCCGGTCACGGCCGCCGCTGCGGCTGCGGCTGCGGCTGCGGCTGCGGCTGCGACTGCGGCTGTCCCAGTGGATGCCGCTGCCGGCGGGACCCTCGCGGTCGCCTTCCGGTCGGCCCTTCTTCTCGTACGGCTGCCCGGCTCGGGTCACCACAGCGCGCCTGCGACCAGTCCGGCCCATGAAGCCGAGGCGGATCAGGGCGCGCAGGAGCTCGGACGTGCCGACCGGACGGCCGATGCGGCGGCGCAGGGTGAGGGCGAGCTGGTCGAGGGCCCCCAACCTGTCACGTTCAGCGTCTTGCAGCCACCCATAGCCCGGTTCCAGTGACTGGCTACCAGCCAGAAACCCCCGCGGCTCCGCTCTGGACAACTCCCCGTGAACCGGGGCAGAACCTCTTCACGCCGATGCAGAACAGGCCACCCCGTTTCGGCGGGACGGCCTGATCGTTCTGACCGGTTACGCCGTCGTCGCGCTGTTCCTGTTGAGGCTACGTTCGACAGCGATCCACTCCGTCACACCGGCCACACACTGGTCGGGACTTCCGCCTGTCCTCACACGGGCCGGTCCAAGGGAGATAAGCACGATGCGTCACTCACAAACGTCCGGGCGCTGGCGAAGGGGGATCGTTGCCCTCACCGTGGCCGCGAGCTCCGTGCTCAGCGGCGTGACGGTGATGGCCTCATCGGCCGCCGCGGCTCCAATCAGTCAGCCCGGGCTCGGCGACGCCTGTGACGCCGCCGACCTCGGCAAGAGGTACCCGTTCATCAAGTCCACCCAGATCGTTCCGACGATCACGCACTTCAAGGGCTGGTACGTATCCGAGGGAACGATGGGTTCGCAGACGGTGGAGACCAGCACCCAGACCGTGATCACGGTCTCGGTCGGACTGAACGCCTCCGTCCAGGGCAGCTTCCAGGTCGAGACCCTCGGCCAGGTGGGGGCAAGCCTGGGCCTGAGCGTCCAGTCGTCCTACAGCCACACCAGCAGCGAGTCGAAGTCGATCACCTGGGACTTCCGGATGCCCGGCTACTACGCCCTGTACGAAGGCACCCGCAAGGTCACCGGCCAGTACGGCAGCCTGAACTGCAACCGAGTCGACCTGGGCAACGGCGGCTACGCCACCAAGTGGGTCGAAGGCCCCGAGAGCGGTTCGTACACCACCTACACGACCCTCGAAGAGGGCGCGGTGCGCTGTGAGGACACCGTCCCCGCCAGCAGCATCATGCGCAAGGCCCAGGACATCCTCGGCTGCGGCGTCGCCCTGGCCCACGCCGACCGCACCCTCTCCATCGGCGAGGCGGCAACGCCTGCGAATGCGGCGCCGAAGAAGACGGCCGGCATGGCTCCCGCCGCCGGGCTCTCGGGCTTTACCTGCGAGGCGGGTTACTACAAGATCGGCACACCCGACCGGGTCCTGTTCTGGACGGCACCCCTGCTGCAGAACGACAGCGTCCGGCTCAGGCCCTCCACGATCTTCAGCGGAAACCTGGACCAGTGGCAGCTGTGCCGCGGACCAGAGACGAAGGGCGTCGCCGAACAGATCCTCGTCAACCACCGCACCGGCAAGTGCCTGGCCATCGCGGAGCAGAACGCAGGCGTTGAGCAGGCACCCCTGATCCAGGCCGACTGCAGGGCCGACGACCTCCAACGGTTCTACATCTACCGAGACGTCCCCGGCACCGGCAAGATCGGCGTCCAGAACAAATACACCGGCTCCATGATCAGCCACGACCGCTACGCCGATGGCCAGCCCCTGCGCCAGTACAGCATGGGCAAGGCGGACGGCAGCGGCACCTACGTCCTGGTCAAAGCCTGACCTGTGACCCCAGGCCGGATCCGGGAGCATCACTGACACCCGCGTGGGCCCCGGGGGCTTGGAGTCCCCGGGGCCCACGCGCGCGACGCCGCGCCCGCGGAGGGGCTCAGCAGCGTGATGGCATGGCACGGGGGCGGAACTGCCTGCCGGAGTACGCGGCGTGATCCGGGAGTCTGCGCCAGGAACCTGACCCACCCGCAGACATCACTGCGCCTCGCGCTCGGCAACGATGCCTGCAGCAGGCAGGGGCAGACCCGTCGACGGCCTCCTCCACTCGGCGCGGGGGAGCCCCACGCGAGCCGCGATCAGGCGCGCTCGCCGGACCGTCCGCGAGCTCGAACGCCGGGCCGGCGGCCGTTGCGGCCCCGGCGCGCAACGGCCTGGGCGTGCAACGGCCCGGGCGACCGGCCCGGGCCGCCCTGGCGAGCTGTCCGCTCCGATGCCTCATCAGGCCCGGTGGCAGATCCGGCAGCGCCGGGCCGAGTAACTGCCGTACGAGCAGGCCGAATCAACCAGACAAACAAGAGGGGACAAGCATGTCCATATCGGGTATACGTCGCCGCCGTGGAGGACGGGGCCGAAAGCCGAACAGGCCGCGCCGTGTCCTGGCCGGCATGACGATAGCCGCGATGGTGGCCACCGTCGCACTGAGTGGCACCGCGACAGCCGCAGCCGCGCCCGAGCCTCCTGCCGAAAGCGCAAGCGCCGTCACGACGAGCCCGGCGGAACACACCATCACATACCCGATGACCACGGCGCGGGTTACGGAGCTGGTCACCACAACACCGGACCGCGCGGGCAACGTCACCGTGCGCCTGGCCGGCGGCAGCACCATCCCCATCCCGGCGGTCCACAAGGACCTCGTGATGCGCCGCGCCGCGCAGCAGCCCAGGGCCCAGCTCAAGGACGCGGCGCCCAGGCCCTGCGGCGTCGCCTGGATCAAGCTCAAGGAGAAGTCCAACCACCGTCCGGTCGCCATCGAGACCGGGTTCAACGTGGAGACGAAGGCCATCGGTTACGACTGGCTCGCCACCCTCAAGGGACCGAACGGCTACACCGACACATACACAAGTCGCGGCAACCTTGCCCTGCGCACCAGCTGGCGGGGCGGCTATGAGCACGACAAGGACCAGGCGGCGGGTCTCTACACAGCGGTCGTCGACCCCGGCGTATCCCACGTCCAGTTCTGGAACGGTGAAATCTGCCTTGCCGACGCCAAGGACACGCGTCGCCTCACCGTGCCCCAGGCGGCGTGCATGGACGTGGCTCAGCCCAATTCCGGCGACGGGTGGATCCTCAACAGCACCACCCCGGTGCCGCACCGGAACCGGACCGACCCCACCGGCCCGGCCGGTGTCCGGGCGGCCGGGGCGCAGGCCTGCCTGCGCAAGACGCTCGGCCCGGGCAGCCCGGCATCGGGGGACATCACCGGGTGGCGGGACGCACAGTTGTTCGTCGCCGCCCACTCGCCCGGCACTACGCTCGCCCGGTGCCACTTGATCGCCAACGTCCTCGGCGGGAAGGGGCAGATACTCGACGGCGGACAGGCCAATCTCGTCCCCTGCTGGCAGGTCGGGTTGAACACCGGAACACCCAGCATGCGGACCTACGAGAAGCAGGTGCAGGACACACTCGCGGCGCCCACCACGGGGCCGGACGATGCGGTCTTCTACGTGGTGACGCCCCTTTACAAGGACAGCGACAGCACGATCCCCACGGGCGTCACCATGAGCGCTTCACTGCAGAAGCCGAACGGAACACAGACCCTGCTCTTCACCGTCGGCATCTCCAACACCAAGGGCAATACCGGCCTGCTCAACCTCGGAAACTGATCGGGCCTGACGCGCCACAGGAAGCCGGCGCGAGCCGTACCACTGCGCCGCGACCACTCGATGCCACCGGGGTTTCCCTCGACCGGCTCCCCTGACGCGCACAGCGACCCGCTGCATCCACGACCCGGTGCCGGTGGGCGGCGAGGCCGGCCTGACGTGACGTCACGCGACCACCAGGGCAAATGTGGTAAATGGGATGCATGTGCATGATGAGCGTCGTCTGTGCGGGAGGCCCACGGTGAGCGGGCCGGTTGTGGTCGGGGTGGACGGCTCGCAGTCGAGTCTGGATGCGGTCGCGGTGGCCGCCGGTGAAGCGCGGTTGCGCGGCTGCGGGCTGAAGGTGGTGCACGCGTTCATCTGGCCGGCCATGCACGCGCCGCTCGGTCCGTCTCCGCTCGGGCCCGCCGAGGGCGGGCTGCGGAACACGGCGGGACGGCTGGTGGCGCAGGCGGTGGAGCGTGCGCGTTCCGTGGCGCCCGAGGTGGAGGTCGGCAATGCGGTGGTGACCGGTGAGGCGTTGACGGTGATGGAGGCCCAGTCGCGCACGGCATCCCTTGTCGTGGTCGGAAGCCGGGGCATGGGCGGGTTCGTCGGTCTCCTGGTGGGTTCGACGGCTGTGCACCTGGCCGCGCATGGCAGCTGTCCGGTCATGGTGGTGCGGGGCGAGTCCGACCGGACCGGCCCCGTCCTGCTGGGGGCGGACGGCTCACCGGCGGGCGAGGGGGCGGTCGGGTACGCCTTCGAGGCAGCCAGCCTCCGCGGAACGGGCATGACGGCCCTGCACGCATGGACGCCATGGAGCGTGGCCGCCACCCCGCCGCAGGATCCGTCGATGCCCTACGCACTGGAGCCGGGCATGCTCGCGGCCGGAGAGGAGCGCCTCCTGGCCGAGGCCGTCAGCGGCCGGCGGGAGCGCTACCCGGACGTTGCGGTCGAGCACACCCTGGTACGCGGCGGCGCCCGGGAGGCGCTCATCGACGCGAGCAGGACCGCGGGATTGATCGTGGTCGGCGCCCGGGGCCGCGGCGGGTTCACCGGTCTGCTCCTCGGATCGGTCAGCCAGGCTCTCCTCCACCACTCGCACTGCCCGGTCGTCGTCGTACGCGGATCCGATGCCTCAGGGTGAGAAGTCCGCAGCGCCCGGACGGCTGCGCCGCCGGCCGGGCCGGCCGAGCCTGCCGTTACCCCGCTGCGGCACCGCCGGTGCGCACCTGCACGCCTGTCCCCCCGCCCGGCGCCGGGCGGGTCCCGGCGAAACGGGTGAGGACCGGACCTGTCACGGCGAGCAGCAGGACGTAGGCGGCCACCAGGGCACCGAGCCGGTCCTGCCGGACCCCGGCCAGACCGATCATGACGAGGGAGAACTCTCCACGGGCGATGAGCGCGGTGCCGGCCCGCAGGCGCCCCCGGGACCCTGCGCCCTCCCGTCGTGCGGCGTACCAGCCGGCCGCCATTTTCGTCAGCGCCGTGACCACCCCCAGCAGCAGGGCGGCGGGAAGTACCGGCAGCAGTGTCTCCGGCCTGACCGACAGGCCGATGGAGAGGAAGAAGACCGCGGCGAACAGGTCCCGCAGCGGGCTCAGCACCTGCCGTGCCCGGTCGGCCACCTCGCCGGTGAGGGACAGCCCCACGATGAAAGCGCCGACCGCGGCGGAGATGTGCACCGCCTCGGCGAGCGCAGCGACGATCAGTGTCACGCCGAGAACCCGCAGCAGCAGTTGCTCGTCGTCCGGACGCAGATGCAGCAGCAGCCGCCCGAGATGGTGCCCCCACCAGTACGACACGGCGAGCGCGGCCAGGACCGCGCCGAGGGCCAGCAGGATGCCCAGGAGTGCCTGCCGCCAGGTGCCGCCGGCGGCGACGACCGCGAGCAGCGGGAGGAACGCGGCCATCGCGAAGTCCTCCAGGACCAGCACGGACAGCACGGCCGGGGTCTCCCGGTTGCCCAGGCGCCTGAGGTCACTCAGAAGCCGGGCGATGATGCCCGAAGAGGAGATGTAGGTCACGCCCGCCAGGGTCAGGATCCCGGTGGCGTTCAAGCCCAGCAGCCATCCCGCCACCGCTCCGGGTGTCGCGTTCAGCACGAGATCGACCGCCCCGGTCGGCAGATGGCGGCGGAGGCTGGCGGTGAACTCCGGCACCGTGAACTCCAGGCCGAGCACCAGGAGCAGGAGGACCACGCCGATGCCCGCTCCGGTCTCCACGAACGGGCCGGCGGCCGGAACGGGGGCGATGCCTCCCTCGCCCAGGGCCAGACCCGCCAGGAGATAGAGCGGGATCGGCGAGAGCGCGAAGCGCCGGGCCAGCGTCCCGAGCAGACTCAGCGCCGCCAGGATGATCCCCAGCTCCAGCAGCAGGGCGACCGATACATTCACCGGTCAGCCTGGATGATCTGTTCCACCCGGGCGATCCCCTCATGGGTTCCGATCACCACCAGCACATCCCCCGCGCGCAGCACCTGCTCCGGCCCGGGGGAGGGGATCACCTCCTCGCCGCGTACGATCGCCACGATCGACGCACCGGTCCGCGTCCGGGCCCTGGTCTCCCCCAGCGGATGGTCCACGAAAGGCCCGCCCGCACGTACCTCGACCTGCCCGGCACTCAGCCCCGGCACCTCCTTGGTCAGATCCGCGAACCGCTCTGCGATGCGCGGGGCCCCCAGGATCTCGGCGAGGGTGTCGGCCTCCTCGCGGGTCAGACGGAACGCGCCCCGCGCCTCGTCCGGATCCGCGCCCTCATACGTCATCAGCTCGAAATCGCCGGACCGGAGCGCGATGACGCACATCTGGTCCCCCTCGTGGGTGGCGAACTCATAGCGCATCCCCACCCCCGGCAGCAGCACTTCGTTGACGTCCATACCGCCCATCATCACGTCACGCGCAAACCGGCACAGCCATACAGCAAGAGGGCATATGGGGGTTTCGTCGCCGGCGACGGACTGCCCGAACCCACCTGGGCACCCGGAGCGCACCGCCGGTCGTACGGGGCCCGCTCGCAGCGCCGCCGCCCCCGCGATCCGGCCGCACCGCCCAGAGGCGGTCGGGCAGCGGCAGGAACGCCGCCTCGTCGGTGATGTGGCCGGACGCCGCCCAGTACCCCGATGCCCCGATGCCCCGACCGGCGTCGGCAAGGCCGACCTGAAGAAGCTGTGGGGCCGATCACGGGCGTGAAGGTGTGGGCCGGTGACTGCCTCGCCGCGGCCGCCACCCGCACGCGCAGCTGCCCCGCAGGAGTGCGGCCCCCCGGCCGCCCGTACCGGCCGTCGTAGGCGTGCCACGCGGTCGATGACGGCATGTGGCCTCCGCCGCCCGCGCCTGCGGCCCGGCTGTGGGTCTCCCCGATGGCGGCCCGCCCCCGCTGCGGGATCGACCACGTCGCGACCCCGCCGAACAGGTCGGAGAGCAAGTCAGGGGCGGGCGTCCATGCGGTGGATGACCCGGCCGTCGGGGCCGAGGACGTCGATGACGTAGCCCTTCTCCAAGGACACCCCCTCCTTCGTCGTCAGGTGGGTGGCGACCGAGGTGTTCTGCCGGCGGAAGATCGCGTCCGCCTGATCCGCGTTGCGGGTCCGGATGACCACCCGGGGCACGCCTTCCGGCCCGTCCCCGACCTGGATCCCGTACACGTCCGGGTCCCCGCCGGCCGCCCGGTAACGCCCGGCCAGGGCCAGAGCCTCCTGGGGAGCCGCCGTGGCCGTGGCCGTCGGACCGGGCACGGCCTGCTCCCGGGGTTCCTCCGTACAGCCCACCAGCACAGCGGCTGCCGCCACCGCCGTCAGTGCCGCACCGGCGCCCCGCCGCAGTGTGTGCCCCATCGCCAACTCCCCTGTTCCGTAAGGATCCGCCGACCCTACGCGAGGCTCGCCACACCCGCAGGCCGGCCCGGTCGGGGATGCGCACCGAGCGGTGTGCCCTTCCACACCCGAGCCGCTTCGTCGCATCCGACGTGGACCGACGTCCCGGAGAACCGCGGCATGTGCATCGAGCTGTCCGCGCCCAGGCACCGCTTCGCCGGCCGCGTCCGCGGCCTGTCGTTCGTGGCCGACACCTCTTCGCACGGGGGATCACGACACCGTCCGGATACGTCTCCGCGCCGCTCTGTGCGCCGACGACCCGTGGACTGCCCCGTACGCGCTGCACTCGCCGGACACCGACCGCCCCGGCCCTCCCGCCGAGGCGGTCGAGGAGCCGTACCGATCGCAGGCGGACCGCACGGCCTTCCGCCCCTGCCCCACCCGGCTCCTGCGCAGCCTCGGCGGCCCGACCGGAAAGGCCGCCATGACGAAGCCGCTCACCAGCGCTGCGGCCGCCGCCCGCTCCCGCTCGGCCACCACCCCCACCGGCCCTGCGCCCGGGCATTCGGCCCCGGCCGAGGCCGCGGTCCCCGCCCACCGGCGACAGACCGCGGCCAGGACAGCAGGACACGCCCGGCAGATGCCCGGTGCCGGTGGTCGGCCCGGGTTCTGGTCCCGGCCGCCGAGGCGGGCCCGGACGGTGATCACGGGGTCCGTCTGTGGCTGGGGTGTGTGGGGCGGCCGATGTTCGTCCGTCACAGCCCCGCATGATCTACAGTCACTATCTGTAGCAGTCTCGTCACTATGGGTTGTGTGTGTTGCTTCGTGGTGGCGGCCTGCGGGACGGGTTCGACCAAGAAGAGGAGACGTGGTGGGCAGGAACGCGACGGCGCCGTCTGACCTTCGTGCCGAGGTCAGGTACCGCGATGACGGCAAGTACACGATGTACGGGATCAGCCTGCGATGGCAGATCGGACAGAACGCCCCCGACCACGGGGCGTGGCCCCCACCGGCGGACTGGGACGAGGGCAACGCACCCTATCCGCGCATGTACGAGGTGTGGCTCAACGACGAGCTACGCCAGACGGTCTTCCTGCACTGGTCGTCGTGGAACTGGATGCAGTCCAACTCCCACTGGGTGGACCTGGGCGACGAAGAGCCGCAAGGCCCGTTCCACGTGAAGATCCGCGCCAAGGCCGGCGATCAGTTCACGCCGTTCACCAACACGGTCACCATCGGCTCGCAGCAGAGTTTCATCCCCAAGTGGGTGGTGCGCCAGCCCCGCCGGCGCGGGGCTCCCCGGCCCGCCGCCAAGGCGGATGCGCGGCACGGCACGGCCAACCACCCGCTCAGCCGGTCCGGCGCCGCGATCCGGGACCAGGACGCCTCACCGATCTGCGTCGAGGCACGCCGTCTCAACACCAGCACCGACTGGCAGGAAGTGCTGCCGGGCGCTGCCCGGATGCTGGCCGACTACCCGTGGAACAACGCCCAGAAGTACCTGGAGTACCGCAAGTTCTTCGAGGACGGCGCGCTCGCGTCCACCGGAAACCCGGCCTTCCGCGGTCTGGACCTGGCACCGGACGGCACCCTCGGGGACTGGCCCCTGACGGAGCTGGACACCTCGGCCCCCACCCAGACCTTCACCTACGACTACATGGCCTACCACTGGGGCGAGACCTGGTCCCACCGGTGGTTCATCACCCGACCCGACTGGGTCCCTACCGAAGGCCTGAGCTGGCACGACCTGGACCCGACCCCGTTCCTCGTCGAGGTGCACGGCGCTCCCATCGAGGAGGAGTCCACCAGCTGGGAGTTCGCATCCCTCCCGCGCCGGACCGGGCGGGCGGCCATCGTGAACATCTGGGGCGGCCACGGAGGCCCGGACACCCCACACGGTGAGAACGGCGGCAAGACGGGCGAGTTCTTCCTGTCCACGTGCGACGTGATGCTGCGATAGCGACCGCGGAGGGCGGTGGAGACCGTCACGCCGGGCGGTCCCGGGCCCCGACGGCCCGCAGTCCGTGCCGCTCCCCGCCCCACCGCCACCCCGGCCGCATCCGGCAGGCACGGCAGCCGGGGCCGAGCGGGTCAGGAAACCACACTTCACAGCACCCGCACCCGCACTCGCTCCGCCCGGGCCGATGGCCACCTCGTCGGCCCGGGACCGCGGCGGGCGGTCACGAGCAGGCGGGGGCCCTGATTGCCCAGCGGCCCGCTCTCATCCCTCGCGAGCGAAACGGTCGAGGGCGTTGAGCACATGGGCGCGGGTCGTGCCGGTGCCCATGTGCCCTGCGTCGTCGACGACGGTGAGCTCGGCATCGGGCCAGGCGCGGGCGAGCTCCCATGCGGTGTCGAGAGGGCCGGCCAGGTCCAGCCTGCCGTGGACCAGCACGCCCGGGATGCCTGCCAGGCGGTGCGCATCGCGCAGGAGCGCGCCTTCCTCCAGCCAGGCGCCGTGGGAGAAGTAGCGCGAGCAGATGCGGACCAGAGCCAGTTGCGCGGCCGGCGGGCGGTCACCGTACGGGCTGGAAGCGCCCTTCGTTTCGCCGGACAGCACCGCGTCCTCCCAGGCGCACCAGTCGGCCGTGGCCTTCTCCCGCACCGCGGGGTCCGGGTGTTCCATCAGGCGGGCGTAGGCCGTGACGATGTCACCGTCCCACGGCGTGCCGCCGGCCCCTTCGACGAAGCGTTCCCACTGCTCGGGAAAGAACCGGCCCGCGCCTCGGTAGAGCCAGTCGATCTCCGAGCGCCGGGTGGTGGTGACGGCGGCGATGACGATCTCCGACACCCGCTCCGGGTGGGTCTCGGCGTAGGCCAGGATCAGCGTGGATCCCCACGAACCCCCGTAGAGCAGCCAGCGGTCGATGCCCAGGTGCTCCCGAAGCTGCTCCATGTCGGCGATCAGGTGCCCGGTGGTGTTGTGCCGCATGTCGGTCGTGGGTTCGCTTGCGTGGGGGGTGCTGCGGCCACACCCGCGCTGGTCGAACAGGACGACCCGGTAGCGGTCCGGGTCGAAGTACTGGCGCACCCCGGTCCCGCATCCTGATCCCGGTCCGCCGTGGACGACGAGTGCCGGCTTGCCGTCCGGGTTCCCGCAGACCTCCCAGTACACGAGGTTGCCGTCGCCGACGTCGAGCATCCCCTTCCCGTACGGCTCGGCCGGCGGGTACAGCTCGCTCATCCTCAAGACCTCCTGGCTGCCGAATGCAACGTGAACAAGGCTTTGCAGTAGACCTCATGGCTGAGCGGCCGCCGGCAGCGTGTGTGAGGACGCGGACGCGCCGACGGGCTGAACCGGCCGCAGGCCGCCGTGTTCTGCGCCTACTGCCGCATCACTCGCGCTGTTCGGGACGCTGTCGGTTCTGCCGCACAGGGTGATCGCTTCGGTGGGCACGACTGGCCGGACGGCCGGTGCCCGTGGAACAGGGGGGCAGAGCCGGCCGATCGCGGCGTTCAGCCGGACCGTCCGCCAGCGCCGCTCAGCGATCGGGGACGGACAACGGCGCCTCCATGCAAACCACGCTGGACGGGTGGGTGCGTCAGGCGGACGATGCCGTTCGCCTGGGCATCGCACTGCACCACGAGTGCTACCCCCTGCCCACGCGCGCGGAGATGGTTGCCAAGCTGTCTGAGGTCGCTCTGCGCTTCCCGGAGTACCGGGCGGTCTGCGAGCGCCACATCGCCGACCGCCCCGCGAGCTGACCACCCAGGTGTCCACCCGGCGGCCCGCCGACTGCAACTGCCCGATGTCGGCTTCCGTCCGCACCCCGGCGGATCTCCGGGGCGACCGTGCTGCCGCCCCGGCGCCCGCGCCCGCAGGGATCGTCCGTTCGGTCACGGGCGCGCAGGGGCGGAGGTCAGCCGATGGCGTCCGGGGCGTAGACGTCCTTGTCGGCCGGGACGTCCACCTGTACGGGCTGGTTGATGCCGGTGAAGGTGAGATCGAGCGGGTTCGGGCCGCTGGTGGTCATCTTGAGGAGAAACGGTTCTCCCTTGGTGGCCACGAGGAAGACCCCTTCGGGTGTGTTGATCGTGACCGCCTCCTGTCCGTCGGTCTTGGTCACTGCGCCCTTCTCCGCGCCCTGTCCGACCGCCGGCCGTAGCCGTGGCCGTTCCCCCGGCCTCCGGAGCGTCAGTCCGCGTCGGCGACGGGGGCGAGCGCCTTCAGGGTGGTGTCCAGCCAGTCCAGCTCGGTACGGCTGGTGGCGCGGGCGATGGTCAACAGGCCGCGGCGGAAGGGATCGTCGAGCTCGCCTGCGCGCAGGGGACGTTCGCCGTCGTAGAAGAAGCTGCTCGGCTGCTGGAGGAAGGCCAGGCGGCGGCGGAGGACCGCGCCCTGCTGGCCGGGGTCTTCGAGGTGGCGCAGGAAGGCCAGCACGGTGAACCAGTGGTTCTCGTCGCTGATCTCGACGCCGTCGGCCTCGCGCAGGCGGCGGCGCAGTTCTTCCCGGCCCTCGCCGGTCAGGGTGAGGACGTGCCGGGGCGCCGCCCGGGCACCGGGCTCGGTCTGCCGGCTCAGGAGCCCGGACTTCTCCAGCCGTTTGATGGCGGGGTAGAGCGTGCCGTCGGCGATCGGCCGGACGTGGCCGGTGAGATGCGCGACGCGCCGTTTGAGTTCGTAGCCGTGCAGCGGCTGCTCATAGAGGAAACCCAGGATTGCCAGTTCCAACACCGCTCCATCATCCCTCACCACCTGTATACATCGGCGCCGATATATAGTCTTGCCGATGTTTTCGGCGGCCGGTGCACCGGCCGGGCCATGTGATCAAGGAGGAGAAGCCATGCGCGACGTCCAGGTGACCGCCCAGGGAGCGCGGATCCGCTGGGTGGAGATGCCCGGAGACCCCGGCCGTGCCACCCGGGTCTACCTGCACGGGCTCGGCGCCTCAGCGGCTCCGTACTTCGCGGCCTCGGCCGCGCACCCCGCCCTGGTGGGCCACCGCTCGCTGCTGGTCGACCTGCTGGGCTTCGGCATCAGCGACCGCCCCACCGACTTCGGTTACACCATGGAGGACCACGCCGACGCCGTGGCGACGGTCCTGGAGGCGGCCGCGGTCCGGAAGGCCGACGTGGTGGGGCACAGCATGGGCGGCGCGGTGGCCGTGCTGCTGGCCGCCCGGCACCCGCATCTGGTCGGCCGGCTCGTCCTGGTCGACGCCACCCTCGACCCGGCACCGGCGGTGCACGGCGCGCCGGGTGCGAGCGGCATCGCCGCGTACACCGAGGAGGAGTTCCTCACCGACGGGTGGCGGCAGGTCCGTGAGAACGCCGGACCGCACTGGTGGTCCACCATGCGCCTGGCCGGCCGCGAGGCGCTGCACCGCAGCGCGACGCACCGGGCCCGCGGCACGGAACCGGCGGTCCGCGACCTGCTGAAGGCCCTGCCGATCCCCCGCACCTGCCTGCTGCCCGCCGCCGACGGGCCACTCGCCGGTGCGGGGGAACTCGTCGCGGCGGGCGTCGAGGTGGTGGCGATCCCGGACTGCGGGCACAACATCATGCTGGACAACCCGGACGCGTTCGCCGAGGCGACCGCCCATGCCCTGCGCGCGGCCCGGCCGGCGGGTGCCGGCCCGCACGACATCACCGGCGGTGCGTAGGGGGCGCATCGTTCGCCGTCGGCGACCACGACAGCTACGCCGCCCCGTACGGCGCTGAGGTCACCGAACTCCTGGCCTCCGCCATCGCCGGACGTGACCTCTGCTCGGCATCGACGTGCGCTCCTGAGTACACAAAGCGGCCCCCGCCGACCGGAGCCCCCGCAGCCCCGGACAACACCGCAACGCCGAACGCCTTATCCGTGACGAAGACACCGGCACTGTCTGGTACAGCGGTGACCACTACGCCAACTTCCGGCGGATCGCCTCAGGTTGCCCCCAGCGGTAGAACACACCCTTCGTCACGGTTGAACGAACGCAAGGAAGCCGCCACCAGCACCGGCATCACCGTCGAGACCCGCGCCCGCTTCGGATACACCGCACCCGTCGGCACCACCGACGACGGCCGCGTGCGCCGCCTCACCGTCCACCTCCCGCCCGCCTACGCCCAGCGCCTCTTCGACGCCCGCGCCCGCGGCGCCGCCGACCGCGACCTGCGCGCGATCGTCGCCGAGGGACTCCAGGAGATCTACTTCAAGGACGGCGGCACCCGCGCCGACCAGCTCCGGGTCGAGTTCACCGACATCGACTACGTCGACGTCTCCTTCTGCCCCCCGGCAGAGCCGCACCCGGACCACGAGCACCTGTCCGGGTGCGGCGCACGCCCACATCCGCGCGTCAACGCCGGGCCTGAACCGGCAGAAGGGAGCAATAGCCACTGCTGGGAGCCGCCCTCGGACGGGCCGCTCCCGGCCCCCGTGGCGCTGTCGACCGCGGGCAGGATCCCGGCCGCCGTCACACGTAGCCGGTCACCGCCCCGGTCGACAGCATCACCCGAGCCCGGCCCCGGGCCAACGACCGTATCCACGGCCCCGGGTGCACTCCGCTTCCCTTGCTACGCCAGACGCTTCTTCGGTCGGGGCCGGGCGTCGAGGAGTGCCCACCAGGCGTGACCGTCGTGGTCGGTATGGGCGCCGCACGCGTCCACGGTGCGCAGTACCGCGACCTCCGCCGGCACGGCTCCCGCCGCGTCCTGCTCACTGGTCTGGTGGTTGAGGGCCATGACGAGGATCTTGTCGTCCTGGTCGGCGAGGTGGACGCTAACCCTTTTCCCGCCGGCCGTCACGGCTGTGTCCACGAGGCCGTGGACGGTCTTGAGGAAGTCGTGCTCGTCCAGCAGCGGGTAGTCCCACTCGGCGATGGCCAGCGCTGCCTGCGCGGCGGCCTTCTTCGCCGCCCACTGGTCCGCGCGGAATGCCAGCACCCTGGCCCGCCGGCTGGTGACGACCAGTCGGGGCGGGACCCCGGTGAGGGACTTCGGCTTCGTCGCCGGCTGCGGCCGGGGCGGCTCCACCGGCTTCTTCTGCGGCGGCGGCGACTTCGGAGGGTAACTCGGCGGAACCTTCGGACCCCTGGCTTCCACAACCTCGCTCATACCCCACCACGCTACGCCCGCCGACGCCGGCCGCGCACCGGCATCGACCACAGCTGTTCACCCTTGCCCGTGCCCAGGAATCCCCGCTCTGGCGGCTGCCACGCGGGAGAGCCCGGTCAGCCCGCGCCACACAGCCCCTTGGGGTGGCGCTTCAACGGATACGGGGCGCGCGGCCGGGTGGGTGCGGCACGCTGCAACCGGCCGGGCGCCGACACCGATCCGGCGGGCACAGGCCGTCGTGGCGTGGGGGAGGGGAGGGGCACGGTGGATCAGACGCTGAGGGACCTGGGTGCGGCGCACGCCGGCTCGGTGGGAGTGTTGCTGGAGGACGGCAGCGAGCCGGGGTCGGCGTACTTCGACGTCGGCAGCGGATCGTACGTGCCGTCGTCGACGGAGTGGCACGCCTACGACGGCCGGTTCGGCCGCCCGAAGGCCGCCCTCCTGCGCGGTGCCTGCGCGTGCGGATGGCGGGGCGCGGCCGAGTACCCGCTCGACTGGACCGTGCTCGACGACCAGACGCCCCTGTACGAGGCGGACGTCGATCTGGCCGGGCCGATCGCGGACTACCAGGCCCACCTCACCGTGGTCCGCGACGCCGCCGTCCCGCTCCCCGAACCTCTCACCGCCCTGCTGACCGCCCTGACGGAGAACCTGGAGACCGCGGCGGCGAAGGAACCGCTCGTGGCGCTGAAGGCCCTCGCGGACCTGGGGTACCTGATCGCCGGGGTGGGTGCCGATACGGCGTGCCGGGTGAGGCCCGGGGCCCAGAGCGGTCTGGGGGCTGCGGTACCCCGGGCCGCCCCAACCCACTGCCGCTCGTGCTGCTGGTGTCCGGAGTGACCCGGTCGCGTTGGGCAGGGCATGGCGATGGCGGAGCGGTTGCCATTCGGGATGCGGACCGCCCGGACGCAACAACGGCCTTCGTGCAGGGGTCCGCAGTGGTTCCGCCGACGCCTCCGACGAGCCGGCCACGCTCTCCGGTCACCTGCTGTCTCCCGAGGCGCACTTGTCTTCGTGCAGCTCAGGACACCAATCCTGGAACCGGTGAGGCAGGCGGGTCCGCCAGGACCCGCCTGCCTCAGAGCACAGCCGATCCGCCGACGCCGGTCGACCGCCGGATTCAGGAGCCCTTCAGCTGGCCTCTTCAAAGTCGAACAAGGCCTCGGGGACCTGCTCGGCGATGACCAGGAGGGGAGCACCGCCGACCATCGTCGCTCCGGACAACCGCTCCACCGCGACGACCTCGAAGGACTCGGGCGCTTCGTCCACGGCACCACGCAAGGTCATGTGGCTGCCGAGTATCTGACTCCGGATCCAGCCGCAGGTGTACTGGTCAGCCGGTACGTCAGGGTGCAGCCGTACGGACAGGCAGAGCTGTTCGTCGGCCGTGCCCTGGTTGACCAGAGTGGCCTGGGCTTCCGCTACTTCCGCTTCCGCGCAGGCCAGCGAGACGAGTTCCTCGGCGGCGAGGGTGCGACCGCGGAAGGTAAGACTCGCACCGGAGTGTCCCTGTACCCGGATGGCCGGCTCGGCGATGCCGCACGCACACGCCGTCATCTCGCCCAGCCCGCCGGTCTGGAAGCGGATGAGCGGGAACGTCGACTCGCGGTGCGTGTTGGTGACGAGGAAGCTCTCCTCATCCAGTTCCACGTACTGATGCGGCAGGACGTGGAAAGTGTCCGGTGAACACGCGGGGGTGTTGTGACCGATCGGGCCGGAGGCGGGCGAGCAGTACAGGCCCCAGATTTCGGCCTTCGGCAGGTGCCGGGCGACGAGCTCGGCTGTGGCGGTCACATCGCCGACGCTGCTCAGCAGCAGCTTGCGCAGCCATGGCAGGGAGCGCCCCGACGCCATGGCCATCCGCACCACCCGGGCGATGACGGCCGACGGCGCCGCGAGCGCGGTGACACCCCTGTTCTCGAGGAAGTCGAGCCACTGACCGAGCTCGTCGTCGTTGAGGTGGCCGATGGGCACCGTCGTAGCACCACTGAGGGCCGCGTACACGTTGAAGAAGTGGAAGGCCGACTGCAAACGGCCGGCCGGGAAGAGGTTCGCCACGACGTCGCCGCCGTCCAGCGGCCTCCACTGCTCCAGCAGCTGGGGTGCGAACATGTCGTCCGGCAGCATGCTGAGCTCGGGGTGAGCGAGCGTACCGCCGCCGGCCGAGAGGATGGCGCCTTGGCGATGCCGCGGGTCTTCAAGCAGCTGACGGACCGTTTCGTGGTACTCGGCCTGGGTCAGGACTGGTACATCTGCGAGGTCCAGCGGGCGCGCGACCTCGAGAAGGTCTGCGTACTTCCCGCGGAGCGAGGAAATGGCGGCTGCCGTGCGCAGCATGTCCTCGAGTTCACGCGGGGCGGGACTTCGACCGATCGAGGGGGTTGGCCCCACGGCCTTTGTCATAGCGGCGGACCTCTCGGGGGGTAACCAGCAGGACGTGACCGAGGTCACTCCAAATCAGATGGATTCATCCCATCCGCCCCCCGGCTACAGGCTTCATTTAAATCTGCAGGCAGGCTCGTGTCAATGAGCCTCAACTGCAGGTGATTCGGGTTCCGCCGGCTGAACAGTGCGCGAGAAGACCTCGCCAACCCGCCAAGAATGTAGGATTTTCGGCCACCTCAAGCGGAAAGCTGAATTCCGAACCATCTCGGAGCCTGCGAAAGAAGCCGGAAAGTCTACGAATATCTCAAATTCTGAGATGCGGACGGCGCGCCACCGCTACGGCCCGACCCGAGGAGGGCGTACGATAAGAGATCGTACATGTATACGATCTCAGATGATGGAGGCATGCATGCAGACCCGCTCCCTGGGAAGCGACCTTCTGGTGTCCGCCGTCGGCCTCGGCTGCATGGGGATGTCCCATGTCTACGGCAGCGCCGAAGAGGAGTCGTCCATCGCGACGATCAGGCGCGCGCTCGACATGGGTACGACGTTTCTTGACACTGCGGACATCTACGGTGGGGGCCACAACGAAGAGCTCGTCGGTCGGGCCCTGGCCGGCCGGCGCGGCGAAGCCGTGCTGGCCACGAAGTTCGGCTTCACCATGCGCGACAGCGGCATCCCCGGCGGCCTGAACGGCACACCCGAGTACGTCACCCAAGCCTGCGAGGCATCACTCCGGCGCCTCAACACGGACTACATCGACCTGTACTACATGCACCGCCGCGACCGGAACGTACCCGTCGAGGAGACCGTGGGAGCCATGGCCGAGCTGGTCCAGGCCGGGAAGGTGCGGTACATCGGACTGTCCGAGGTCAGCGCGCAGACGCTTCGCCGTGCCCATGCAGTACACCCCGTGGCGGCGCTCCAGAGCGAGTGGTCCCTCTGGGAGCGCGGCATCGAGAAGGACGTCCTGCCTGCCGCCCGGGAACTCGGCATCGGCCTGGTTCCCTGGTCGCCCGCCGGCCGGGGCTTCCTTTCGGGCTCGATCAGCTCCCTGGACGAGCTTCCCGCCGACGACTACCGGCACCACGACCCGCGGTATCAGGGGGAGAACCTCCGGCAGAATCTCGAACTCGTGCGCCGCCTCACCTCCGTCGCCGAGCGACTCGGCCACTCGCCCGTCCAGGTCGCGCTGGCCTGGCTGCTGCATCAGGGCCGGGATGTGGTGCCGATCCCGGGAACCAAGCGGATCTCCTACCTGGAGGAGAATTCTGCCGCTGCTGCCATTGAGCTGACCGAGGATATGGCAAATGAGCTGTCGGGCATATTCTCGCTGGGCGTGACGGCCGGACCCCGGTACGGCGAAGCGTCGCTCAAGCTGTCCAACGGATAACCCGCTAATGCTGTGACGAAGGGCGGGTGCTCGAAGGGCACCCGCCCTTTCGTGCAAGACCTCATGAAGTGCACCTGAAGTCGAGGGTCAATTTCCCGCCGCCTGCGGGCGCGGCCTTTAAGGCTCCCGTCACCGTACGGAAATGATGTGCCCGGTGGCGCGACACCGGCGGCCCGGGCCACCGCCGCCCGCCCTCGGGGCCGCCTGGTCCGGGCGGGCGCGTGCGCAGCCTCCTGCCCTCAGGCCTGGCCAGCGCCTTCGTCCGGGAAGACGCTGCAGGTGGGCAGAAGCCCGCCGGACAGCCTGGAAGGCAGAGCCTCCGACCGCCTCGAACCCATGGTCTCACGGCACTTACAGAGGGTGACTTCGGGTGATGCGGCATCGGAGATTCCGATCAAGCCACAAACGCTCGGCCTCGTATACAGATAAGACGCCTGACATTAAGGTGTGTCCATGCGGCTCCCCATCGACCAGCGACTCGGACACCACCTAAAGCGGGTGGAGCAAGAACTGATCGCCGCCAAGCACAGCAGCTTGCGGCCGTTCAAGCTCAATGTCCCTCAATACAGCGTGCTACTGGCCCTTTCGCAGGAGCCAGGCCTGTCCGGCGCCGTTCTGGCGAGGCGGTGCATGGTGACCCCCCAGACGATGTCGTCCGTGCTGGCGACCCTGGAGGGCAGAAGTCTGGTGGAACGCAAGCCTCACCCTGTGCACAGCCACATCCTGGAGGCTCGCCTGACCCGGACGGGCCAGACCCTGCTGGCCAAGGCCGATGAGGCGGTGGTCGAGGTTGAACTCCTCCTGACGGAAGAGTTCAGCGCCGAGGAGGCACAGGAGCTCATCGGCCGCCTCCAGCGATGTTCGGCGGCCCTCGCGAAGGCCGGCGACACTCGCAAGACGCCCACCCGTTGACGGGTGGGCATGTCCCGCTCCGCCGGTTCGGACAGTGCGTCAACTGCTCGTCGATGGTCCACAACGCAGTGAAGACCTCGCCCTTCAGGGCGAGGTCTTCACTCTTTTTCACGTCAGGGCCGGGCGCTCCCGGCCACGGGGACGGGGGATTGCCCAGGGCCGGGAGTCCGGCCCGGACCGCGCGGGCCCGCCCCACCGGGAGGCGGGCTCACGTTCGGGTCAGGCAGTGCCGTTGATGTACTGCATCGCCTTGTCGTAGGTGGCCTTGGCCACGTTCCGTCCGACGTTCTGGCCCTCGAGGTTGTCGAAGGTCCAGTGCACGCCGCCGTAGATCCGGGACATGCCGTCCTCGGCAGCCGCCTCGCTCAGCGTGTTCCACTTCAGCGTCACGTCGGCGGCCGGCGTCTGGCCGGGCTCGAAGGTGGACGTGCCGGCCTTGAAGGTGAAGGAGTCACCGAACTTGTCGCTGCCGGTCCACAGCTTCAGCGACTCGGCTGCCGCCGCGCCCCACACCGCGTGGCCGGAGACGTAGGAGGCGAAGGCGGGGGTCGTGACGTACGGCTTCCACGCGGAACCGTCGATCGTCTGCGTGCCCTGCCCCGGGCCGCCGTAGCCCTGCACCGACTTGCCCGACTGGTCGTAGCGGATCATCGTGATCGGCCGGGAGTAGTCGAAGTGCGCCTTGGTCTTCCAGGCGACGATACCGGCGTCGCCCATCGCCAGGTTGAGCGTGAAGAACATCTTCACGTCTTCGCTGAGGGTGTGCTTGTCGCGGTTCGAGATGAACTGGGCCCACTGGTTCTGGTGACCGGTCGGCGTCTCGGAGCGCTCCAGCCAGTACTCGGCGATGACCTTCTCGCGGTCCGTCAGGTTGGCGTTGACCTCCATCAGCTTCTTGATGTCGGCCTGCGAGGCCTCGCTGCCGTAGGCCGGCGGTGCGGGCGGCAGGAAGTCGGCCGCGTTGTTGATGGCGAACGGCGTGATGTCGCCCCACTGCGGGGTGGCGAACGTGGGGGTGACACCGTTGTTGGTGAGCGGGGTCCACCGGTTCGGGTCCACGATCGTCGACTTGTCGAACGCGGCGAGGTTCTGCGGCGGATTGACCGGCGTGTAGCCGGTGGTGTCGGCGTAGTTGTTGTCCTGGTTGGAGCCGTCCGCCGTGCGGACCTTGATCACGGCGTCGCAGGCCGTGTGCGCCACGCCGGCCGGGGTCCTGGTGTTCCGCACCGTGTTTGCCGGGTCGTAGCCGAGCGCCGTCATCTTGGCGTCGAAGTCGGCCTTGAAGTCGGGGAAGAGGTAGGTCAGCGCGTCGTAGGCCGCGTAGCTGATCGCAGCCTTCCGGTTGGCCGGGGTCCGCTTGTAGTAGGGCTGACGCAGGTCGTCGCCCAGCTGCGTCCCGACCGCCTTGTAGTCGTAGGCGGCCCAGGCGTCGTATATGCAGGAGTGGACGGTGGCGTACACGCGGCTGCCGAGGGGCGGGCGCTTGAGGCCGTTGGTCTTCGCGGCCGTCTTCACCGAGGCGTCGTAGGCCATCTTGTTCCACTGGATGACGAGGTTGTCGCCGTCCTGTGCGGCCTCGGACTGCTCCGAGGCCGCCGAGGCGGCATCGACGGAGGTCGCCGCGGCGGCGGTGCCACTGCCGGTGATGGCGACCGTGCCCAGAAGTGCGGCGGCCACGGCGACGGAGATACCGGCGCGCCGTCCGCGGCGGATCGACTTCATGGCAGGACTCATGGTGTCTCCCGGGAGGAATTCGCGACGATTGGCCTGGCCCGCTGGCTATCGGCTACTGGTCGCTGTCGTGTTCGGTGAGATCAACATAGGCAAGAACGGGCGCACCTGATCGGTGACGGAGCGTGGCCAACACGCTTGTAAATCCCAGCATTTGAGACCGCAGCCGCCTCAAGGGCGGCGCTGAAATATGGCCAAATCGGTTATTGGTATGATTAATTAACCAAACAATAAAGCCTCTGATGGGCATCCGAATCAGGATGGTCCTGCTCAAGGCCTCCACGGGAACGGCTTGTTCTTTGTCAGGTGTGCGCGAGAACGGCCTGCGCGCATGCCGAAGGGGGGCGGCATCTGTCGGTGCCGCCCCCTCCGCTGATTGGCAAGTCCCCGTCAGGCGCTCAGCAGGCCCCCGTCGACAGCCCTGTCGGTGGAGCCGGATGACAGTGCGACGATGGCGTGGGCGACCGAGCACAAGGTGACGTGACGGTGCCAGCCGCCGAAGCACCTGCCTTCGAAGTCCTTGATGCCCACCTTCTCGGCGATGATCCTTGAGTCTGCCTCCACTCGGCCGATCAGCCGCCCCAGACGCAGCAGGTCGCCGGCGCGCGGGGCGAGCAGGTTCGAAAGCCAGAGCTCAGCGGGCCTGCCGCCTCCTGCGCTCCACGTACCGACCAGCGCGAGGGGCCAGCGCCTGGGGCCGGCCTCGGCGGACGCGGCCGACCGGGGCAAGGCCACACCCGTCCGGGCCGCCAGGACGCAGTCCTCGGCCTGGTCGGATTCGGGCTCCAGCCACCGGACGGGGAGCGCCGATCTGCGGACGCGTTGCATGAGGTGGCGTGCCTCGATACGGCGATCCCCCGCGGCGGTGAGATCTCCGGAGGCCAGTGGCGCGGAATCCTTGATCCGCATGACGAACGGGATGCCGAGGCGGCACAGTTCATCGGCGAGCGCCGCGGCGTCCGCCATCTGGCGGCCGTCGAGCACCACCGGGCGCCGCTCCATCCCCCAGCCCTCGGCCACCTCGCGGACCGCATTGACGATCGTCTGCTCGGCGCTGGCGGCCACGAGACCGTCCGGTATCTCGGCGCGCCTGCGTCGCTGCTCGTCGCTCAGCCAGCCGGGGGGCAGCACCAGTCGCCAGTTGACCGGAGCGCTCACCTCCTCCTTGGCGAGCCAGAGGCCGTACGCCTGCTGGCTGTTCACGACGCGTCCCAGCTGGGCGACGTAGGA
The DNA here is from genome assembly GCF_044748225.1 of Streptomyces sp. NPDC090021. Taxonomy (NCBI): domain Bacteria; kingdom Bacillati; phylum Actinomycetota; class Actinomycetes; order Kitasatosporales; family Streptomycetaceae; genus Streptomyces; species Streptomyces sp. NPDC090021. Next base: position 72,712 of record NZ_JBIVFO010000012.1, read on the forward strand.
CTCCTGGACGCCGACGCTTTGCCGGCCCCACTTGGGAATGGTCATGGGGTGAACCACCCATGCCCGGGGGCGGACGGTCCGGTCGAGGTTCCGGCCGAGTGCCTTTCGTACCTGCAGCCAGTCCCATGAGGACTTGCTGATGAAGTGGTGCACGCTCTGCTCCGCCGCCCCTCCGCCGCCGGAAGCGGCGATGGAGCGCATCGTCTTGCGGCCGGGCACGGACAGCAGCCCCGAGATGTATCTCTCCCCCTTCAGACGCTGATCGCTTCGCGGCAGCGAGGCGAGCATCCGCCGGGAGAACCCGGCGGCGAACTCCGCCCACGGCTCCCGGGTCACAGATCGCAGGCGTCGTGCGTCCATCCCCTTCACATCCCCCTCCGAGGTGGCTGTACGGTCGCCGCCAACCTATATCAAGAGTCGGATCTATGTAAGATTTCTTACATTCATCTGTATCGCGATGACTCTGGGGAGAGGCGAGGAAAACGTGCAGTTCACGCAGACACCCCGCCCCTTGGCCACTACTGGGCTCGCCCTGGCCGGACTGCAGTCCTACCGGCCGCCGCCGACACTGTCGACGCCGGGGAGACGGTTGAGGCAGTGGCGCGGCCGGTCGTGACGGCTTTCCCCCTTCCCGGCGACCGTGTCCACCGGGAGGGGATTGCAGCCCTCAACGGCATCGAGGCGGACCCTGCCGGCCGCTTCCTCCTCACCGTGGACTGGGCGGCCGGGTGATCTCTACCGCCTCGACGTCGCCACGGGCGCGGTTCACAAGGCCGAACTGCACGGGGCGACCCCGCGCCACGGGGACGGCATGCACATGGAAGGCGGGTCCCTCTGGGTCGCCCACTGCGCGCACAACATGCTCAGCCGCTCGCGGGTGGCCGACGACGGCGGCATGACGGCCACGATGGAGAAGCAGCTCACCGACCCCAGCCTGCAGATGCCCACCACGCTGGTCCGCCGGCAAGGACGGCTGTATGTGGTCCGGTCCCGGTGCGACAAGGGCGGGCCCATGAGTCCGGGTGTTGCGAACAGCCCCTTCACGGTGGCCGAGGTTCGCGGCATGTGAGCCGGCGCCACACATGACTGAGGGCCCGCACCTCCTTCGGGAGGCGCGGGCCCTCAGTGCTGGAGTATCAGCTGTGCGGGTGCGCGTGGACGACGGGGAAGTCGATGTCCAGCTCCGCGACGTGGTTGAAGTAGTTCGTGAGGATGTTCAGGGAGATGGAGAAGACGATGTCGACGATCGCCTTGTCACCGAATCCCGCGTCACGGACGGCCTGGAGCTCCTCGTCCGTCACGGCGCCGCGGTTCTTCAGTACGGACTGGGCGAACGTCAGGACGGCCTGCGCCTCGGCGGACTCGGACTTCGCCTCACGCGCGGCCTCGATCTCGGCCTCGGGAAGCTTGGCCGCGTTGGCCGCGATGTAGGTGTGAGCCGACAGGCAGTAGTCGCACCCGTTGTGCTCGGCGGTGGCAAGAGCGATTCGCTCGCGGATGGGGGCCGCGAGCCCGGCGCCGACCGCACCCGACAGCGCGAGGTAGGCCTTGAGGACCGCAGGCGAGTTGGCCAGAGCCTTCGCCAGGTTGGGGACGGCTCCCATTCCCTTCTGGACGGTGTCGAGCGCGTCCTTGAACTCGCCCTGGGCCTCGGACGGCTGGATCATCTGAACCCTGCTCATGATGGGTGCCTTTCGTTGTCGTGCACTTGTGGATGTGTGAAATCCCGCCCTGCGCCGCGTGAAGGCAGCACGAAGCCGCGCCACGGGGGCAGGGGAGGTCATGGGGTCGGCGCACCAGGGGGTGTCTGCCGAAGATCAGGGGTTATCGGACGCTCGTGCCGGCGCCCACGGGCCGTGGGGGAGCGGAGCGGTCACCGGACTGGGCCGGGATCACCGGGGCTTCGGCCGGTGCGTCGTCCGGTGAGGTGCGAACCTGCACATGCGCTGTGGCAACCGTGAGGCAGGCGGCGATGAGGACGATGTTCTTGATGATGTACTGACCGTCCATCGTGGGGACGAAGGGGGTCGTGGACCACACCTCGTCCGGCAGCAGTACGAGGGTGGCGAAGACCCCCGTCATGTGGACGAAGAACACCGTGAGGGCCAGCCGGAGCAGCACCCCCGTCACCAGTCCCAGCCCGATCCCGACCTCCATCACCGCGAGCAACGGCCGGGAGGCCTCGGGAGGAACGGTGTCGAAGGTCATGACACTCATGGCATGGATGGCGATGTCCTCGGCCGGGCTCATCGCCGGGGAGAACTTCAGCATTCCGAACCACAGGAAGAGCACGCCCACGCTGATCCTCAGCACAGCCGGGCTGCGACGCTGGTAGGTGCCTGCGAACGCCTCCGACGTGCGCCGTATTCGTTCGCGGAGTCGAGTGGTGCGTGTCATCGGTCTCTCCTCCTATTTGCCGGTGGGCACGGGGACGGGCTCCGCTGCCCGCGGCTGCAGGACTGCGGCTGCCTCCTTGGCAGCGCGGTGACGGGAATAGAAGTTCGATGCGATCAGGGCGCCCAGGACCAGGCAGATGCCGGCGATCTCGGGGCCGGTGGGCACGTGGCCGAGGAAGGCCTGCACCACGAACGCGGTCACCGGGACGAGGTTGACGAACAGTGCTCCGTTGGCAGGCCCGAGGTCTCGGATCGCCGTGAACCAGCCGAGCATCGCGATGACGCTGGCGGGGATGGCCATGTACAGGATCTGCCACCAGGAGGCGGTGTAGTCCTCGAACTTTGTGCTGGGTATCCAGCCGGCCAGGGAGGAGAGGGCGGTGATCACCAGGATGCTGACCGTGCCCAGCAGACAGGTCAGCGTCGTGTAGCGCAGCGGGGACCACTCCGGGAAGTTGGCCGCGGCGCCGGTGCTGTAGATCACCCATCCTGCCGCGCCGACCAGAGTGAGCAGTCCACCGAAGCCGACGCCACCCGTCACCACACTCAGAGGGTTTCCATTGCCCAGCACCAGAGCGACGCCGAACAGGGCGATCGCGACGAATCCGAGGGTGGCTGCATGCGGGCGCTTCCTGCTCCGTGCCCAGATCGCCAGCACGGTGAGGGCCGGCATGGTCGCGATCACGAGTGCGGAACTCTGCGACGGGATGGTCTGGAGTCCGACGTACACGAACAGGTTGAACCCCGCGAAGCCGATCGTCCCAAGCCACCAGAGCTTCAGGATCCTCCCATCGAACCTGAGGGCGCCGATGCCTTCCTTCACGGCAAGCAGCGCCACGAAGACGATCGCGGCCACGGCGAACCGGGCGGACACCAGATGGAAGGGATCCAGGTGGTCGAACCCGGATTTGGCCACCGCGAACATTCCGCCGCCGGCGAGCGCGTTGATGACGCCGCCGGCGACGCCTCCAGCTGTCTTGGACCTGGCCACGTCATTTCCTCTCTCGGGAATCGTGACTACGGAACGGTGATGAATTCCTGGAAGCTGGCCGTCGGCAGCTTCAGCTGGGCGTGGATGTCACCGCCGAGCCCGAACCAGCCGATGGCCCCGCCGTAGCTCTGCTGGTAGCTCATCCAGAGGACGACGATGTTGACGATGCGGTTGGCGCCAGGCGTCCCGGGGGCCGGGAACGGATGGGGCATCACCGCGCTGTAGGTGGAGTGGCCGGTCTCATCGGTCACGAACACGTTCGGCACTCCCAGGGGCCCGGGCCGTGTGGGGCCGGCCGGGTCGAGGTCGTGCTCGCGCAGCGACATGATCGTGTAAACGCTGTGGGGGATCAGGTCGCTGAACTCGAAGGAGAACCGGGCCGCACGTTCGTCATCGGTCACGCTGACCTCGAGCTGCCCGCGGGCCCGCACCCACTGGCCGAGGGTGATCGGCGCGGTCACCTTCGGTCCGTCCTCCGGACGCAGGTCGGGAATGGGTACGGCGTGGAAGGGGTGGCTGGGCCGGCGTACCTCGTCCGCGTCCGGGCACTGCTCGGGGGCGAAGACCATGGGGTAGTTCGCACAGGGAAGAGGCAGCGGAAGGGTGTGCAGTACCCGGCCGCGGTCCTGCGCCGACAGCTCATCCGGGTCCAGCGGGAGTTCCTTGAGGACCATGTACGGGTGGTTCTCGCCGAACGGTGGCACGGGGCTGTCCGCGGCCACGATCGCCGCGCCCCAGTCGGAGCGGGTCCGCCCGTCGGGGCCGGTGCGGTTCACGCGGCCGATGACGATGAAGTTGCCGTCTTCGTCCATCACCTCGCTGGGCGGATAGGTCGGCCCTTGAGTGGTAAGGCTGAGTTCGTAGTTGCGGACCTGGCCCATCGTGACCCTCACTTGTTGCTTGTCTGTACTGATTGGTCGAGCGGAGCGGAAGTGGCGGGGGCATCCCGGCGCGTGGCCCACGAGGCGAGGAGCACGGCCGCGACGATCGCCACGCACGCCGCCGTCACCACGCCGGGCCAGCCGTAGGCCGTCCACACCGGCCCCATCGCCATCGTCGAGAGGCTCCCCGAGCAGAGGCAGCTGAGCATGTAGCTGGAGGAGGCACTTCCACGGTTGCGCTCCGGTACTACGGCGGCGAGCAGCACCAGGACCGCGGGCTGGCAGGAGAAGACGCCGAGGAAGACCAGGAGCAGACCGGCCGCCACGCCGGGCGTGGTCGGGGCGATGGCCAGGACGAGGATTCCCGCGAGTGCCGTGGGCAGACCGAGGAGGACCACCCGCCGGGCGCCGAACCGAGGAATCATCGCCCCGGACAAGGGGGCACCGAACAGGGCCGCCAGGCCGATCGCGCTCACCAGGCCGATGGCGGAAGCTCCGAGGCCGAACGGTTCGGCGGCCAGCCGGAAGGTGAGGAAGGTGACGGCGCCGAGGTAGCCGAAGAACAGCAGGGCGCCGACCCCGAGCAGGCGGGCCACCTTCGGCTGCCCGAACATCCCCAGCGCCTGACCGTAGGCCTGCCGCACGGCCCGGCCACCGGAAGAAGGCAGGTCGGTGCGCGGCAGGAATGCCAGAGCCACCAGGCACACGGCGTTGAGCAGCGCGAGGAGCAGGATGGCCTGGCGCCATCCCAGCCAGCCTGCCACCAGGCCGGTGGCCGAGCGCCCCACGGTGATGCCGGCGACCGAAGCCGCGATCACGATCCCGAAGTAGGTGCCTGCCGTCCCTGGTGGTGCGATGCGGGGCACCAGGGCCAGCGTGGCCGCCGGTACGGCCGCCGCGGCGACCCCGGCCGCGGCGAGAGCCACGACGAGCACGGCGAAACTGCCCGCCTGTGAGGCTCCCGCAAGCAGTACGACGAGTACCGCCGTTCCCCACATCGCCAACGACTTCGCCTGGATCCGGTCGGACAGGGGGCCGAAGACGAAGAAGGAAAGCGCATACGCCAGGCTCACGAAGAAGAACGCAAGCCGTGCGTCCACCGCCTCCACGTCGAGTGACCGTGCGATCTGCGGGAAGATCGGCTGGGTCATGTAGACCGTGGCGACGACCAGGCACGTGGAGACGGCACCGATGGCCGGTGCTCTCAGATGCGTTCTGCCTTCAGACCGGTTGTGTGCCTGCACGTCTCTCCCCTCCACGGTCCGCCGGCGCGGATCAGCCCTCGATGCGGGCGTAGATCTTGGTGTAGAGGCCCCGCTCGCCGCCGGTGATGTAGCGGTCGCCGGCCTGGCGGACGATCTCCTGGTAACGCTCGTCGGTGAACACGGCCGTGTACTGCGAGGGCTCGACGTTGAATCCCGACACGAACATGACTCCGGGCTCGGTGCTCAGCACGGAGTGGTAAGCGAGGAACACCTCGACCTCGTCGGCACCGCGGACGACGTCGAAGATCGTCTGGTCCCGCCACTCCCGGTACGCCTCGAACACCGTGGGCTTCACTTCGACGTGACGCATCTGCAGGTACTTCGTGTCGGGCAGGAGGTCATCGGTGGACTTCGGCGCTTCGACGAATTCGAGCAGCTGGCGGCGGAAGTCGGTGACGAGCATCGGGGTCAGCTCGGTCCACAGCGTCCGCCAATCCGCCTGGAGCGCCGACACGGCGTCCGGGCCCGTGACGGGCAGCAGTTCCAGGAGCGAGTTGTCCTCCAGTCCTCGGTAGAGGGTGCGGCCCTCCTGAGGGTGGGCGGCGTTGTGCTTGCGCCACACCTCGACGGCTGCGTCAGCGGCGGACTCTTCGACGAGGACCTCGGTCACCACGAGGGCGTTGGCAGGCATGAACAGCTCCTTCGGTTCGACGTCTCAAGACTATAAGAGATCTTAGGTCCGGCAGGGACCATAACAACATCTGAGAGCTGAGAACAAGCACATCTCGCCACATCATGCGATCACCTATGGCAGCCCAACTTGCCTAGACCATCTGACCTTTGACAGATGTAAGAGATCTGATCTATACAGGGGTGACGTGCCTCGCTGCTCCATGGAGCACGCCGCCGGCCTGGACGCCGTCGAACCTTCACCGAGCGCTGACTTCACCGGGAGTGGCCATCCATGACGACCGTTTCGATCGATTCGATCCGCGCGGGCAAATCAACACCGCAGCCGGACCGTGCGCTGTCCTACGAGCGCACCGTTGACCGCCGACTGGTACACCGGGACTCTCTCGGCGAGGTCTTCGTGACCGACCTCCAGCCGGCCCTCGCACCAGGGGGTTACGTCGCCGCCGCGCAGCTCCCCCGCTCACACGCCTACTACGGGGACCACCTGCTGCGCCCCAACACCTACGACCCGATCCTGCTGCTCGAGGCCGCCCGCCAGGCCGCGCTGGCCGGAGCGCACGAGTTCTTCGGCGTGCCGCAGGACCACAAATTCATCCTCACGCACCTGCGGATCCACCTCGCGCACCCCGAGCTCACCACGGTCGGTGACTCCGTCTTCGCCGTCCGGATGGACATACAGACCGGGAACGTCAAACTCCGCGAGGGGCGCACGACAGGCCTCGACTACGAGATCCGCCTGTCCGTAAACGGCGTGATGATCGGGCAGGCTTCCGTGGGCCTCCGGTTCAAGAGCCCCGAGAGCTACCTCCGGCTCCGTACGAGCAACCGCAACGGCCGCGCTCTGCCTTCCTCCGCCTCCCCCCTGGCCCAGGTCACGGGAACCCTCGTGGCCCCTTCCCTCGTCGGTCGGGCCGCCCGGGAAAACGTCGTCCTGCTCGACGCGGACACAGCGGGAGAGGTCGCGACGGCAACGATGCACCTCCCCGGCGGCCACCCGAGCATGTTCGACCACCCGCAGGACCACATCCCGGGCATGGTCCTCGCGGAGGCCGCCCGACAGCTCGCCTTGTTCACCGCCCTGGACCGGTGCGGGATCTCTGCGGCAAGGACGCTCATGACGGACATGAGCGTCGTCTTCACCCGCTTCGGCGAGCTCGACGAGAAGACCACGATGAGCGCTTTCATCGAGAGCCGGCGCGGAGAGCCGGAGGTCTACTACACCCAGGGCGGCACACTGCAGTCCGATTCCCTCGCCTCGCGCGACCTCGCCGAACAACTCGTCGTCAACCTCACCGCCCTTCAGGGCGGCGAGCCGATCAGCAGGTTCAGCCTCTCGCTCGGCCGCCTGCAGGGCCGGTGACCAGTGACCACCACCGGCCCCCCACCTGACAGGAACGAGAGCGTCATGACACCACGCACTGCCGCGTTCTTCGATGTCGACGAGACCCTCATCAGGGTCAAGAGCATGTTCCGGTTCCTCGAGTTCTACCTCAGGCTGAGGGGCGAGCCGGACAGCACATACCAGCGCCTGAACGGGGAACTGCAGTCGGCTGCCAAGCTCGGCATCCCACGCGAGTCCATCAACCGCGCCTACTACCGGTTCTACGCCGGCGAGAACGTGCGACACGTGACCACCGCAGGCATGCTGTGGTTCGAGCACGAGTTGGAGCAGGGCCTCTTCCTCCCCGAGACGGTCGCCGAACTTCACAGGCACCAGGAAGCGCACGAGCGCATCCTGCTCATCTCCGGGTCGTTCTCCGCGTGCCTGAACCCCATCAGCACCTGGCTCGGTGCGGACCGGGCATACGGCACCCGCCCGCTGATCCACCGCGGACAGTTCACCGGTGAAGTGCTGACGCCCATGATCGGCACTGCCAAGGGCCGCGTCGTGCAGGCCGCCGGCTCCGTACTGGGGCTCGACCTCCCGTCTTCGACAGCGTACGGCGACCACATCAGCGACCTGGCGATGCTCCGCGCCGTGGGACGCCCCGTGGTGGTAGGCGACGACTCGATCCTCGCCGGCCACGCCGACCGCTCAGGGTGGCGCCGGCTCGCCCCTGCCGTAGCCCAGTAGTCCAACCCGTTGTGACGGCCCGCCCAGGACGAGCACGTCACGGATCGAGGAGTAACCATGAGTTCCACCGGAATCGTGAGCACCGGCTCCTACGTCCCGACCACCGTGGTGACCAACGAGGAGATCGGCGCGAGCGCCGGAGTGACCCCGGAATGGATCGTCCGCAAGACCGGCATCCACGAGCGCAGACGAGCCGCCGCCCATGAGGCAACCTCCGATCTCGCGGCCCACGCCGCGCGCAACGCACTGGCCCAGGCGGGCCTGCGCCCCGAGCAACTGTCCTTCATCGTCCTCGCCACGTCGACGCCCGATCACCCACAGCCGGCCACCGCCAGCATCGTCCAAGGCCTGATAGGCGCCACGAACGCGGCCGCGTTCGACGTCAACGCCGTATGCAGCGGCTTCGTCTACGCACTCACCGTGGCCGACCGGATGCTCAGCGGACAGCCAGAGGGCGAATACGGCCTCGTCATCGGCGTGGACATCTACTCGCGCATCCTCGACTACACCGACCGCAAGACCTGCATCCTCTTCGGGGACGGGGCGGGGGCCGTGGTCCTCGGTCCCGTGGACAAGGGATTCGGAGTACTCGAGACGGGCCTGATCACACGGGGAGACCAGCACCGGCTCATCAGCGTCCCCGCCGGCGGCAGCCGCATACCCGCTACAGCCGAATCGGTGGAAGCAGGACAGCACTTCTTCCGGATGGACGGCCGCGGCGTACGCGGCTTCGTGCACGAGAACCTGCCGACTGCCCTCCACCAGTTGCTGGCCAAAGCAGGTATATCCACCAGCGAGGTGGACCACTTCATTCCCCACCAGGCGAACGGCGTCATGCTCACCGAAGTCTGGCCCGACCTCGGTCTGCACAACGCCGGACTCCATCTCGCCCTGAAGCGATACGGAAACACCGGCTCCGGGTCCGTGCCGATCACCCTCGACCTCGTCCACCGCCAGGGCCTGCTCGGCCAAGGCGACGTCGTCCTCCTTTCCGGCTTCGGCGGCGGCATGAATGTCGGATCCGTCCTTCTCCGCTGGGCAGCAACCGCCTACTCAACCGTTTCGCAGAAGCCGGAGCCTCTGCTGCTCACGGGATGAATGCCGGAGCGAGCCAACCCTCACCCACCCCTTCTGGAGGACCTGTGGAACACCAGACGCACGCCCGCGGGGACGAAGGAGCCGCCCGGCCCCGTCACGCTCCCCTCGACGGACCGCACTTCACCGGTGAGCCCGCAGCGGCCTGGGCAGTCGTCGCAAGGGAGAGCATCCATGCATCCGTCGCCCGCGCATCGCTCGTGCGAGACCACGCCCGGTGGGGCCTCGAAGTCCCGGTCAACGGCCACGGGGAGACAGACCCCGCGGGACCTCTCCCGCCCTCTGCGGCCTGACGCTCTGAGGCCCGAGGCCGTCGACCCCGAGACGGTCCGGGCCGCGCTGCGCGGTCCGATACGGGGCGGGGGCGGCTGCGGACCGGCTGACGGAGGCCCTGGGGGTCCCGCTGCCACCGATGAGGCCTCGGGTGACCGCGCGGCGGCCGTCAGCCATCTCGTCCGCGCGGGCCTGTTGGTCTACCCCGGTGGTGAGGTGGAGTTCCCCGCGGTGCACCCCGAGCAGGTCGCCGTCCTTCTCGCCGCCGGGAGCTGCCCGCGCTCCTGGACCAGCACGTGCCCTCTGGCCCGGATCACGCGGTGGTCCGCCTCGGTTCCGTCGCCCCGGTCGGCGCGGTGGACAGTGAACGTGTACCGGTCCCAGTGGTTGCGCTGGTGGGAGTTGCGAGCCTTGTTCCAGGCGGTGCGGGCAGCGTCGCCCGAAGCGGTGAGTTCGTGCAGGCGCTGGAGTGATCTGGCTCACGACTGTGGCACCACCATCGGAATCGCCCACCGCCACCAAGTCAGCGACCGCCCTGCACAGCGGAGTTCGCCGCAGTGCCCCAGCACTCGGCACGTCAGGAACGCTGCGGTGGAATGCTGCACGACGGAGCTCCACTGCTGCGGCTCAGGCCGCCGCAGAGGGGGAGCGCACCGCTCTGCGGGCCCGCTACGAGATCGTCGTGGCCACCCTGCGCGGCCTTGGCGACATGTACTCGGCGGACCGGCTGGCCCGCGAGTTCTTCGACATGATCACCGGCGACGACACCCTCACCGACCTGGGAATCCTCGAGGACGCTGTCGTGCTGCTCGGATACGGATTCGGGGCACTGATTCGCAATCTCACCGCCCTGAACGCGGACGACCTGTGCGGCTGGCAGCGCCTGCTGGCAGACAAGATCGACGGCCTGCTGGACGCGAGCCCGCCAGCCAATGCCATGGCCCATCTGCTGGCCATGCGGGCCCGCCTGGCCCTGCACACCGACATGACCGCCAGCCTCGAATCCGTGCCCGAGGATCTGCCGACCGTCGCGGAAGTCACCGCATCCGTCCTCGAAGCGGTGGAAGCCGGTGAACCGGTACCTGCTCTCCAGACGCGGTCGCCGCTCACGGACCTCGACACCGCCATGAACATTCTGCTCCGGCTAGGCCACCACCTGGACAACGCACCGCTGTTCCCCATCGAGCACACCGCTGACCTCTTCGACTACCTCACCCCCGTACTGGTGGACCATCCGCTCTACCGGGATGTCCGTGACCTGCTCGATCAGGCCACCGACCGAGTCACCGGCCAGAGTGCACGAGGCGAACGCGCCCAGTCCCGGGGCCACGCCCTGATCGAGGGCGGCCGCCTCCCGCAAGCACTCCAGGAGATCCACCAAGCCAAGGTCAACTGGCTGCGCGGCGACACCCTCGAGGGCGGCCTGATCATGCTGCTGCTGTGCGCACGCCTCTACAGCGAACTCGGCCTGCCCATCGCCGCCAAGCAGTACGCGCTCGCAGCCGCCACCGGCGCAAAGTCCGCGCCCAACCCCGAACTCAGCCGCTTCATCCCCCGCGGCATCATCCACGCCGCCCGCTACGACCGACAGGCCGGAAACTGGATCTCTGCCACCCGCCTGTTCTGCATTGGCCTCAGAAGCCGTATCTCAACCGATCATGGAACATGCGGCTCGAACAGGCTTCCCATCTGGGCGATCTTCCCGTTGTGCGCGCATGAAGGCAGGGCCTCTCGGTAGCTCGGGGATGCGAATCTGACCGAGCAGTACCGGGAGGCCCTGGTGTCCTTGTTGTACGCGTCCGAGCCCGTCCGGTTCAACTCGGCTGCACCATCGTGTGATTGCCTCGCGCACGTGTACGGCAACGCGGCCGACCATCCCGACCGGGTGCGGCGGTATCCGTCGGACATGACGGACGAGGAGTGGGCGGCCATCCGGCCGTTGCTGCCGGTGCCGGCCTGGCTGAACGGACGGGGCGGACGCCCCAAGGGCTACTGCCACCGCCAGATGCTCGACGCGATCCGCTACCTGGTCGCGGGCGGGATCTCCTGGCGGGCGATGCCCGCGGACTTCCCCGCATGGGGCCGGGTCTACGCCTTCTTCCGCCGCTGGCGCGAGCACGGGCTGATCGCCGAGTTCCACGACCGGCTGCGCGGGAAGGTCCGTGAACGCGAGGGCCGCGAGGCCGAGCCCACGGCGGGGATCATCGACGCCCAGTCGGTGCGGGCCGCCGCGACAGTGCCGGCCGCCTCACGCGGCTACGACGGCGGGAAGAAGGTGCCAGGCCGCAAACGGCACATCGTGACCGACACCCTCGGTCTGCTCCTGGTCGTCTGCGTCACGGCCGCGAACATCGGCGACCGGGACGCCGCGACGGGCCTGCTGACCCGGCTGCGCCGCCTGCACCGCGACATCACCCTCGTCTGGGCCGACGGCGGCTACACCGGCGGCCTCATCGGCTGGTGCCGGGACAAACTCGCTCTGACCTTGGAGATCGTCAAGCGGACCGACGACATGGAGGGGTTCGTGGTGCTGCCGAGGCGGTGGGTGGCAGAGCGCACATTCGCGTGGCTGATGAACTCCCGCCGTCTGGCCCGGGACTACGAGACCCTGCCCGCCAGCAGCGAGGCGATGATCCGGTGGTCGATGGTCACGCGGATGAGCCGGCGTCTGGCACGGCCACGGGCCGCCGGCCGGCACTGAACATCCCCGACGCCTCCAGCAGCAGCCACCCACGTTCTGCCAGACGCCTGGCCTTCGAGCGCACCCCCTCGACTTTCCCCGGCGTCGCCTGAAGGCCCAGCTCCACTGCGATCTCCTTGGCCTTCACCGGTCCCTTGCCCGCGGACCGCCGCTCCTCCAGCACGCCCAGAATCCGCTGGTAGTCCGGCGCGAGCACACTCACCGGCAGCCCATCCCGCCAGGGCGGCACCACCGACCCCGGCACCGGTGAGGGCACCGTTTCCTGCTCCGCCCCGGTCACGGCAGTTGACTCGGCGGCAGAAGCCGCCAGGGCCTCGACCAGCTCCTCCCGCGCGATCACCCGCCGGTCCAGCTCGATCTCCGCGGCCTCCAACACCTCAGCCAACCGCGCGGCTTCCTCCCGCAGACCCTCCACCCGCACCCGGGCAGCCGACTCCCGCTCCTCCAGCATTCCCAGCACCGACACCACCGCGCACCCCTCGACCACGAAGCGGACACAAGACGCCGCATGCCTCCCTCACCCCGAGCAAAACCATGCCTGACCAGCAGAAATCAAGGGATCATGTTCGGTTGAGATACGGCTTCTCAGCTGATCGACCGCACCCCACTGGTCAGCGAGATCGGACTCGACGGCAAGAGCCGTGTCCCGATGGACCGCCAGCAGGCCACCCTCCGCCGCGTCCTCGCCGTGCTCGCCCGCACCCCGCGCATCGCCAGCATCCACAGCTACGCCGCCTGCGCGCAGGTGCTGGACGAACTCGAACGGTCCCCGGCACCCGGCATGGTCCTCCACTGGTGGCTCGGCGAACCCGCTCTGACCGCCCGCGCCGTCGGCCTCGGCTGCTACTTCTCCCTCAACGCCTCCGCCATACGCAAAACCACGCTGCTGGAAGCCATCCCTCTCGACCGTGTCCTGACCGAGACCGACCACCCCTTCGGAGACCGCAGCTCCAGACCACCGCTCCCCGGCAACGTCGCCCTGATAGAGCAGGCGCTCGCGCGCCACCACCAGATGACACCCGAGGACATCCGCCGGATCGTGTGGCGCAACCTGGCCACGCTTGTGCGCGACACTCGATGCGCAGCTCAGCTCAGCCGACGGGTGCGATCCCATCTCGCCTCGCTTCCAAGCTAATGAGCGGATCACCATGAACGGCCCCTTGCCCGGGGGTGGCCACACGATGACGCCGGTCGGACAGCATCACGGACGCTGTGCGCAAGTGAGTCTGGGGTTGGCGAGTTATCGGAAATCTACTAATGACGAGCATATTGGGTCATCAGCGGTGAATTGGTGGATGCGGCTCGTCAGTATGTCTTGTCGTTCTTGTCTGCCCCGGGCAGGTCGAGGTAGCGGGCGGCGTCGTACAGGACCTCGGGTGTGATCGCTTCGGTGGCATCCAGGATGGCGATCTGCGCGGCCATGCTGAGCAGCGGGGTGAGGTTCTCCATGAGCCCGTCGGTGATCTCGTAGAGCTCTTCGTCGAGTTTCAGGAGGCTGCCGGGCCGGTGGTGGTGCAGGTGGAGCCGGCACGTCGAAGCTGGCGAGGGCGCGGGGCCACTCGTCGGGGTGTTCGGGGCAGCGGGGCGGCAGCCGGTTGACCCACAAGGTGGGTACGGCCCGCTGGCGCAGCGGTGCGGCGTCGCTTGTGCGGCGCAGGGCGGGGAAGCGGGCGGTGCGTGCTTCGCGGAGGATGTCGCTGGAGCCGATGCCGCTCCAGAAGATGGTCAGGCTCAGTTCGTCCGCGAGGTAGTCGAAGAAGTCGAAGGTGGGCTGCAGGTCCTCGGTGCGCAGTCGGTCGATCCCGTCGACCAGGCACACTTCCACGTGGCGGGTGCGCATCACGTGCACGGCGGGCCCGGTGAAGTCCTTCATGCGCTGCACGGGCCGGTTGTCGGTGTCGGGGCGGTAGAGGTCCCAGCCCAGGAACGTGGCCAGGGCGGCGGACCAGTCGGCCGGGGTGCCGGGGGTGGGCGGGGCGTTGATACAGACGACCGGGATGCGGGTGTCGTCGATGCCATGCAGCTTCTCGCGGCGCCCTTGGTGGCCCATGCCGATGTGGTGCAGCAGGGTGCGTTTGCCGGTGCCGCGGTAGTCGCTGTCGATGGCGATGTGCGGGCCGATCTGTCGGGATTCGCCGTTTCGCCGCAGCATCCGCCGTGCCAGGTGCAGTCCGCGCTGGATGTCGGTGGTCTCGATCAGGCCGAGGTCGGCGTGGTAGCGGACGCGGGGGTCGTTCTCCCTTTCCTCCTCGCTGTCGGCGCAGGAGGGGTCTTGTGGCGGCAGCGGAACCAGGGGCGGGGGCTGGGCGGGCGGTGTCGGGGGCCGACGCGGCTGGGGGAGCGGGCGGGGACTGCGGATCACGTACCGGGACTTTCAACGGTCCTCTCCTTGCTGGCCACTTGGTCCGGTGTCGCCGTCGGCGGGCGGGTTGAGTTCGGGCAGCGAGGCGAGGAAGGCATCGATGCTTTGCCCGCTGTCCTGTGCGGGCTCGCCGGTGGTGAACAGTTGTGCAGCGGGGCGATCGAGGCGGCGGAAAGGCCGCACCGATTGTGGATCAAGCGGTGGCATCCCGGCGGCATAGGGCTCTTTGGGCGCCACCGTTCGGTGACGGGGCGCAGGCAGGAAACGAGCAGAGACAGCGGGCTCGTCGTCGGGCCCCGGCCCATCGGCGGCTTTGGACAGCAGACGCTGTGTGGCCCGGGCGATGGCCGCCTCGTCCCGGCGGTGCCCGCCGGCAGCGAAGTGGACCTGCAGTCCTTGCTCCCAGCTCTCTTCGGTCCACCGGTCGCGCAGGAGGTGCCGGTGGATGAAGGGCACCTCCACCCACGGGTCGCCATCCGGGTCGGCCCGGTGGTCGAACAGCCAGGCGACCTCGGGCTGATTGGGGGAGTAGTGCACCTCCCAGCGCCCCTGAAAGGCCGCGAGCCCGGAGGAGCCGCGGAAGGGATCCAGGGCCCCCTTGTCCAGGTTGTAGGTGCGGTTGTTGATCTGGAAGCCCTTGCGGTCGATGCGCACCCACACGGTCGGCAGCAGCTTGCGGTTCTCGCCCTCAGTCAGCGCCGTGGCACGGTAGCCGCGCAGCGAGATCAGCGCCGCATACATTTGGTTCGGGGTGAGCTTCAGCCCCGGGGTGAACGGGCTGCGCAGCGCACCGTGCGGGGTCTGCTGCCAGTGCAGCGCCACCCACTGCTCGAACAGCTCCTGCAACCGAGAGATCGTCCACAGCGGCTGCTTGCGGACGTGCTTGCCGCGCAGGTCCAGACGCTGATGGGTGTAGGAGGCCAGGTGCTGGCTGAAGCCGGTCTTGACCGCCAGCATGGCGCGCTCGACGATCGCCTTGTCGACGGGGGTGCGCAGCCGGGCCTCGCGCACCTCGATACCCAGGGAGTTGCAGGAGCGGGTGAAGTCCGCGGAGACGAACGGTGAGCCGTGGTCGACGACGAGCGTCTCGGGCTTGATGACCGGCCTGGCGGCCGCACCAGCGAACCGCTCATCGGCGGCCAGCAGCTCCGCGAAGGGAAGATCCGAGCCGTCCATAAAGGTTTCCGGGGCCCACCACGGCCGTACAGGCAGCGGCGCGGTGCTCTGCGCCACGACCTGCACCGTGTCGAAGCTGCGGGTGGCCCGCCCGCCCAGCCACCTGCCCGCACCGGCAGTGCGGCGAAACCGCTTGGGCACGATCAGCGCACCGACGATGCTGCGGGTGGCCACATCGATCGCGATCGTCAGTTCCACCGAGATGACCTGCCCGTCGTCACCCATAGCCAGGACATCCAGCCCAGTGGTGTCGATCTGCACCAGTTCCCCGGGCCACCGTGCCGTGGTCGCCCGTCGGCTGCCGGGCCGGGTCACCGACACCGGCGGGCCGGCCGCACGCCGGGCCGCGACCACATGCGCATTGTGCGCGGTGATCCCCAGACGCTGCAGCAGCCGATAATACGTGGCCTGGCTGGGCAGCAGCGCAGCCAGGGTGGCCGCATCGGCGTCAGCGAGTTCACGTGCATAGCGGACCCGAACCGTCTGCTGCACACGGCCGATCAACCGCGACAGGGTGCCCGGCGACAGCCCCGCTTCGCGTTCACCGTCCAGGGTCTCCCACACCAGGTCGATCACCCGCTCATCGATGCGTCCGTGCGCGGAGGCGGCGCGCTGGCCACGCCGGTCGATCAGCCCCAGCAGGCCCTCCTTGCGCCAGGCGAGGCACTTGCGCTCGACGGTGGCGGGTGAGGTCGGCCAGCCGGCCGCGGTCAACTGGTCGGCCTTGGTGCGGTAGCGCTGCTTGAGGGGATGCAGCTCCGGGTCGAAGGCGGGTTTGGGCCGGCTGGTCGCCGGCACGTTTGGGGCCTGCTGGTGCAGCACCTCCTTCACGATGCGCTCCCACCGAGTCACCTCGCGGCGCACCGCGGCGGGCAGGGCCCTCAGCTCGTGCCCGCGGTGGGAGATCACCGTGCGGGGAGCCTCACGGCTCAGGACTGCGAAGTCCTTCGCAGACGTCAGCACCGGCTGGAGGATGATCAAAGGCTCGGCTGTGGTGTCCCCGGGCACGGTGAGGAAGACCCGCGGACCGTGAAAGGCGGTCACCAGCCAGCGTGCTCCGCTGAAGGTGATGGTGTCGCCGAGGGCCAGGGTGTCGGTGCCGTCCGGTGCGGTCATCCGTCCTCACCAAGCCATGCCGTCGACGACGGCGTCAGGAGCCTGGTCATGTCGGTGTGCAGCCGCCGTTTCCAGATCAGGTGATAGGCCAGGTCCACGCCCGCACACGTGGGCAGGCCCGCCGCGCGCACCCCGGAGCGGATGGTGCGCGCCGAGGTGAAGTGGCGGGCTAGCGCCTCGGCATCGTCCGGGGACAGCCACTGCGGGCTGCGGACGGCGTACAGCAGCATCAGGTTGTCCAGCTCCACACCATCCGGCGGCCGCATGACCCGCACCCGCCAGCCGGCCACCGAGGCGGCCCGGGCCAGCAGTTCCTGCCCAGCGCGCCAACCGTCGGTGCTCTCCTCCGGCTGCACACAGATGACCTCCCGCCGCCCCGCCCGCAAGGCGACGAAGTCCGGCCGCAAGCTCTGTACGCCGCCGTCCCGCGTCCAGTGCAGTTCCATCGGCCCGGCGCTGCGCGCGGCCACCTCCGGATCCCGGTCCAGCAGCATTGCGCAGCGCTGCTGGCGCAGTGAACCGCACGCCAGTGACTGGCCGGTGGCCGAGGCCCAGGCCTTGGTGACGAAGGACTGCCGGCCCGGATAGGGCACCGGCATCTGCAGGGGCGCCAGTTACTCGAACGGCACCGGAGCGGCCTGCTCCACCGGCAGTTCACGCCGACGCCCGAACCGGTCGAGATAGCAGACGGTGATCGTCTGCTGGTTGAGGGGAGCATCCGGCACGCGCGTCCCCCTCCAACAGCTCGCTGCACAGCGGCCCGCCTCAGGCAGACCCGTTCCATGATCCGCCGAGCAGGGTGGTGCCCGCAGCCACCGAGCAGCCGAACACCCAGATGAAGGACATAGCGAACGCCAGCCCGAACCAGCGCAGTTGTGGTCTGCGGGCGGCAACGGGCACTTCCGCGCCGGCGTCACACGGGCACGGACGGGTCGCTCCAGTCCCAGGGCAGACAGCACCGCTCGACCAGGGACTGCTGCTGTGTGTCGTCGGCGTGGATGAGCGCCGTCACCGGCCGGCCCGCCCCGGCCATCGGCGGCATGCACCGGTGATGCTGGTGCAGCCACTGTGCCACCGGGATCTGCCACGTCCCGGACGGCAGCTCGAGCGCAGCGGCCAGCTGCGCCAGGCGCTCCAGCAGCTGCGCCTCGGCCGCTGTCCACGGCCCGCAGGGTCGCATCGCACGCTGCCGATCGTAATCCAGCAGCACACGTGCCACCGCGACGGCCTCCGGGTACATCCACAGCCAGGCCGACTCCATGTCGCTCTCCGGCCGCCCGGCACGCTGGGCCCGCCGTGCCCAGCACTCCATGACCGCCGTGCGCCACCACCAGCCGGTGATCGCGAACGCGTCCGCAACCAGGTACGCCCCGACGAGGCCGTACCGGCGTTCGAACCGCTGATGCTGCCGGTGCGCCCGCGCGGTCCGTTGATCAGTCCGATAACTCTTCAACTTGTTGCGAAGTCTCCCAGTCGCTGGTAACTTGGCAACAAGTTAAAGAGTTGAATGACGGGAGGGTGGACGGGGTGCTGCAGATTCAGCTGGGAGCCGAGCGGCCGGCCGGCGCGGACGACCGCCTGGGGCGTGCCACGGTCGGATGGCATCCAGGGATGCCTGAGGACGAGGCCTGGCAGGCGGGGCGCGGGGTGTGGAAGTTCAACGCCGACCGGGCTCTGTCTCAGGACGAAGTGCAGATCATCAACACCGACGGCATCGTGCTCGCCGTCGCGAGGATCACCGGGATCTCCAAGCACGGCGACCGCTATGCCCTCGAGGGTGACCTGCTGCGCGGTGACCCGCGCGTGGGCCGGCCCACCCCGAGCCCGCACCTGTCCCGCAACCCCGTCACCTACATCTGAAAGCCGCGGTGTGATGAGCGACTTCGACGCGATCGACTCGCTGCTCGCCTCAGTGGGCCCCGAGGCAAAACTTCCGGAGGCTGAGGTGCGCCGGGGCCTGCGTGAGCAGGCCGGTCTGTCGAAGGCACAGGTGGCCCGCGCGCTCGGAATCAGTGCCTCCACGCTGAGTGCGTGGGAAGCGGGCCGGGACCCGTCAGGTGAGACCCGGGCGAAATACGGCTACTTCCTCGACGGCCTGGCCGCCAAGCTCGATACACCCGCGCCCGCAAAGACGCCGCCCCCGCCAAAGCCCGCGTCCGGCGGCGCGGACAACGTCGAGCCTGACGAGGGCGTGATCCAGCTGGCCGACAGCGAGCCATGTGTGCTGTGCGGTCACCCGGCGGCCCAGCGGATGGCTGGGTTCGCCCAGCACCTGGACGCCGCCGAATGCCACGCCGCCGCGCCCGCAGCCGACGGCGCGGTGGAACCTGCCCCGCGCCAGCCGGAGCCTTCCGCCCCGGCGCCGCAGCGGCCCGCCGCCGACCGCCACCGTTCTGCAACCCGGCGCGCTGTGCAGCTCCCCAGCGAGTCAGCCGACCTGATCGGCCGATCGGTACGGGCCGCGCTCGAAGCACACGGCGGCGATACGGAAGCGGCGACGGCAGCGCTGGTGAAGAAGGCGATCCCGGACGCGATGACCCTGCTCGACGAGACACGCAAGGGCGGCAGGTACGACGTGATCGCCCATCCGTGGATGCCGGACATTCTCAAGAAGCAGTCCGCGCGCGGCCCCGACCAGGTGTGGGAAGCCCGGCCGAAGTGGACGCGGACCGAGCTGCCGCCAGGCGAGCACAAGGTGACCGCCCTCGACATCAACGGCGCCTACCTGTCCGCCCTCAAGACACACCTCCCACTGGGCCAGCTGGAGCACTCCACAGGATTCGACCACGACCACCGCCGGGCAGGCGTCCACCTGATCACCCCGCCGCGCTGGGACCATGACGACGTGCTGCCGAACCCGATCGGACAGCGCGACGAACCGGGCCCACTGTGGGTCACCGAGCCCACACTGCGCCTCCTGCTGCGCCTGTCAGGCCCGAAGTACGGGCTGTGCGAGCCGCCCGAGATCCACGAGTCGTTCACCTCCGGAGCCACCGAGGGACTGTTGGAGAAATTCCGCATCGCGCTCAAGGACGCCCGCGACGCTGCGATCGCCACGGATGACGAGGTGACGCTGGAGTATGTGAAGGCGATGTACTCCAAGTTCGTCTCCACGATGGGAGCCTCGAACTACAACCGGGAACTCTACCGTCCGGACTGGATGCATCTGATCCGCTCCCAGGCGTTCGCCAACCTGTGGATGAAGGCCCTCAAGGCCCACGACGAAGGCCTGACCGTCGTCCGGGCCATGGGCACCGACGAGCTCCACGTCATCGGTGACTGGCGCAAGGTCTTCCCCGAGGGCCGCGGCGTTGCCGAAGTGAAGGTGAAAGACGAATACGCTGCCTGTGGCGTAAACGAGGCGGGAGGAGAAGCCTGATGCCGGACCGGAATCACGAGTTCGGGAAGTTCGGCGCCCGCGGCACCAGGGGAAGCGAGCTCGTCGCCCGCCGCCTGGACGCACTGGTCGACTTCATCGTCACTCCCGTCACCACCTCGCGTGGTCTGCTCGCACGCCTCCACTACCTGACGACGTCACCCAAGGCGATGAAGGCCGCTCGCGCGGCTGGGCTGACCGTCACCGACCGCACACTGAAGGCATGGCTCGCCGGCACACAGAACCCGTCGAAGGCCAACCTGGAACGCGTCGAACAGGCCTACCGCACGGTGCGCCGCCACAACGTCGCCCGTCACCTCCTGAAGCGTCTCAACTCCTCCGGCGGCACCCGGGTGGAGATCCACCCCCTCGACCAGTCCCAGGTCTCCGCACCCCACCGGCGCACCCTCGAGTACCGGCACATCAACGTCCGCCGTTGGGACCACATCGTGACCGCCTGGACCACCAGTGACAGCCACGCCCTCGACGACGCCTGGACCACCGGTGTCCTGCCGGACCTGGGCAGCCAGTGGGGCCAGTACGAGTACGTGACGAACATCGGCTTCGCTGCCTGAGGGCACTGTGCCCGAACAGGCTCGGATCACCTTCCCGCGCTTGCTGCGCGCCGATCATCACGGGGCGCCGCCGGCATGGTCGGCTCGGCTGCGCCGTATGGGCAACCCGCTCCAGACCGGCGCAGGGCATGCAACCATTCTGCGGGCGACATGGGCGCCGGACAGCGATCTCTCGACCCCAACCCGGCCTAGGCAGAGGCGGGCGGCAGGAGACGGTCCAAAACGGTGTCGTGTTCCTGGAACACCACCCGCCCCACGCCCCGCAGTTCGTGGGCGAGCTGCACGTCAATGTCCTCGGCCGTCAGCCGGCCCACAGGCACCGCCGACGGGTGGGCTCCCGCGTCGCGGAGCGTGGCCAGATCCATGGCGACGAGTCCGGAGCCGTACAGGCGGACGACGGTGTGCGCGATGCCGAGCCCCGGGCCGTCCAGGTCACCCGCGTACCGCAGCGCCACGCCCTGGTCGACGGCGAGTTGCAGCAGGGCGTGGTCGACGGCACGCAACTGTCCGCTGGTGCACGCCATCGGCGCAGTGTGGCCGCGGGCGAGAGCGGCTTCGAGGACGGAGGGGTTCTCCACCACGGTGAGTATCTGGGTCGGGTCCAGACGCGGGGGAGTGCGGGTCAGGTCGAACAGGTGCAGCGCGACCGGGGCGACGGCGTCGCGTAGGCGCCGGTCGACCGGTCCGTCGCCGACTGCCTGCACACGGTGGAGCAGCACGGTGGCGGTGAGCCGGTCAGGGACGACTCCGCTCTGCTCGAGCAGGGCTCGGATCCGGTCCGGCCGTGTCGGCTCCACCTGTCCGGTCAGTTCGGCGACCAGCGTGACAAGCCGGCTGCCGGCGAGGGTGTCGAGGTCGAAGAAGTGGGGGTCGCCAGCAGTGTCGTGGGCGAGCTTGGGCAGTGAGACAGGCGGGTCGATCGGCAGCCGTGTCACCACGGCGGCGAGGGCGTCGACCAGCCTGCGCACCCCTGTACCTTCGTCGACGCCGATCCCGGTGGCGCGCATCCGCGCGACCAGCCCCGGACACGCCGGCAGCTGTGCGGCCGCGTACTGCCACACATCCTGGCGCAGCGCCGCGTCGTTCACGCGCTTCCGCGCACGGTTGACCACCGGCCGTCCCACAGCCTGTTCCACCAGCGCCACCAAGTCCTGCGGTTCCAGCCGCAGCACCTGGCATAGCGCTCGCACCGGTACTCGCGCCCCGCGGGCGTCCATGACCACCGCGGACGTGCCACGACGCAGTCGGCCCGCGTCGTCCAGCCACGCCCGCAACGCCGCTACCCCCGCCGGTGGCAGCCCGGTCACCCGGACACTCGCCAGGGCCGCCGGATCCGTCCCGGCACACAGCCGGTCGTGTACGGCGGCCCACAGTGGGGACAGCGCCTCATCGCCCGCGACCCATTCCCATGTCGTGCCCATCAGCCGGCCGTCCCGCCGTCGAAGCCCAGGCCGAGGTCCAGCGTCAGCGGCTGCGCCTCCCCGTGGCCCTGCCACAGCCACGGCACTGTCACACGGTGCTTCCCGCTGGTGATGACCTGGTGGATGACGACCTGCCCGGCCTCTTTCTTGATCACCGGGGTCATTGAGGGCGCGGTCGCCAGCACGTCGAACTCCCACCGGCGCAGCAGTCCCAGCATCTGCCGAAGGTTTACGTCGTCGAACGCCGCGTCCAGTTCGTCGATCGACAGCAGCCGCGGCCCGCGGTACTCCCCGCTGTACATCGACCACGCGGCCGCCAGCAGGGGCAGCATCGTGGCCAGGCGCCGTTCCCCGGTCGACAGCGTCTCCAGCGGGTTCATGCCACGCGGCTTGACTTCCTTGAAGCGGTCACCGTCCCCGTCGCTGAACGAGGAGTGTGTCACCGAGATCGTCCACTCGTGCCAGGCCCGGTAGTCGAAGGTGTGCGCGACCCGGTCCGCCCACGTGTCCCCGACGGACTCGTCCATCCGCTGCCGCAGCACGTCATACATCCGCTCGAACATCTCGTCCGAGGGGGGGCTGTTCACCAGCTCCACCATGGCCTTCGCGTCCGCGTCCTTGCGCACCGCCCACTCGACCTTCACGCCCACCCGGGCCACCCCGGTACGCACGTCCGCCAGGGTCTGGCCGATCTGCCGCACCAGCTGCTGCGCGAGATCCTGGCGGACCTGAACGTCGCGCTGCAGCTGGGCGAACATGCTGGTCTTGATGGCCTTCTTGATGTCGGCGCGCAGGTCCTGCTCCAGCTGGGCGACTGCCGCGCGCAGTGCCTCCACCGCTGCGCGCAGGTCCTGGCCGCGAGCGGCGGCCGGGTCGGCGACCTCGGCACGCTGCCAACCGGTGCCCGATACGTTGGTGAGGATGACCTGGCGGTTGAACCGGGCCAGTGCGCTGTTGGCGGTTCGGGCGGCGCCCTCGAGAGTCTTCAGCGCAGCGTCCCGGGCCCGGGACGCTGCGGCGAGCCGGTCCGCCCCCACTCCCGCGCCTGGCCCGGTGGGACGGTCGGCCAGCAGATGCCTGGCCCAGGCCAGTCCCGCGGTCAGGTTCGCGGGCCGGCCCTCCGGCCCGGTGGAGATGTCCTCGCCGACCAGGGCCAGGCCCTCGTCGACGAGCCGGCCCAACTGGGTAAGGCAGGTATCGCGGTGCTCCTCGGCCGCCTGGCGCAGCGGTGCGACCTCATCCAGCCGCGCCCGGGCCGACGCCGCGTCAGCAGCAGCCTCTTCCTTGGCGCGCTGCAGCTCCTCCACCCGTGCCCGGGCGCGGTCGAGCGTACCGGTGACCTCCTGCAGCGAGGCGCGAAGTTCCTCGTACTCTGCGCCGTGCAGGCGCCGCATCTCCTCGACAGCCGCCTTCTCGCGCCCCGCGTCCACGGCGGTTTGCTCTGCCTCCCGGGCGGCGTCGTCCGCCAGGGTCCGCCAGCGTTGGGCGGTTGCCGCGTCCTGGCGTGCCCGTCCCGCGAGGTCGATCACTCGCCCTGCGGCGCCCCGCCAGGCCTCGACCTGCCGGAACATCAAGGTGGTGTCCTCGCGGTGGGCGTCGGCCGCCTTCGGATCCGTGGGCAGCACGGTGCCGCCGCCCGCGTCGGCTGTCCGGTTCAGCGCCCGCAGCGCTTGGCGCACGGCCTCGCCGGCCCGGCGGTGCCGCTCGCGTGCGTCGGCCGTGTGCCTGATGGAGTGCTGCAGCTGCTCGGTCGCGTCGTCCTCCTGCTGCTGGGTCGAGAGGACCTGATCCGGCGACGGGAAACCGGCCTGCTCGGCATCGGCGTGGGCCTGGGCTTCCTTCGCCTGCACCCACCCGGCGTGGCTGGCGGCCGCGGTCCCGGCCGTCTCCTGGGCAACACCTTCAGCCGTCCGGGCTGCGGCCAGTGCCGTGGCCGCCACCTGTTCGGTGTGCCGTGCCTCCTGGGCCAGCAGCTCCAGCGCGCTGCTGCGCTGCGCGGCAGCCGCGTCCAGGGCGTGCAGTGCCTGCGCCAGCCCGCGTTCGGCCAGGTGGATGTCCTGAGCGGACCGGTTGCGGGTTTCCTGCAGCGCCCGGAGAAGGACCTGCCACCCCTCGCGGGCCTGCTTCCACCCGGCGGGGGAGGGGAACCGGTCCCGCTCCATCGCGGCGGCGTTCACCCGGGCGCGGGCACGCGCGGCTTCCTCGCGTGCCCGGTGCAATGCCCCCTGCGCCTGGTCGAGTTGCTGCTCCAGGTCGGCTACGTGCTGGAGCCGGGCGCGTTCGCGGGCACTTCGCCCGATGAACCGCGCCTGGTAGCCGGCCGGTGCGACCGCGGTCGCCACCGCGATCGTGACCTGATCGTCCGCCGACGGGTCCAGGGGAATCGACCGCAGCAGCTGGTGGACCCGCTCGTGGGCGATCCGGCCCTGCGCGTCGGGCCGAAGCACGTCCGCCAGACTCGCCCCCGACGCCGCCGCAGCTCCAGGTCGCAGGGTCACATCCCCTGCCACTGTCTGCCCGTCGGCACGCACCAGTGCGTCCAGCAGGCCACTGACCAGCAGAGCACCCTCGAGGCGATCTCTGGCCTCGTCCGTCAGGTGTCCGGCGAAGTCCACCAGCGCCCACAACGGGGTGCCGTCCACGGGCTGCCGGCTGCGCCACAGCGGTGCAGGTGGCACCGGCGCCGCCTGCTGGGCCCGCTCCAGCTGCTGCCCCAGGTCACGGACCGTTTCCTGCACGAATCCCGCCGCCTGGTCGGCGGCGTCCACCACACGCTGGAGCCGCCCGGCGGCCGCTGCGTGCGCCCGCTCCAGAGACACCTGGATCTGCGCGACTGTCTGCGCGGCGTCGCCCGTGGCCCCATCCCCGGCCGACTCCGGCACCATGCCGACATCGATCAGTTCCGCGTCACGCCGCCACATGCCGACCAGGCCCTGCCACTGCTCCCAGGCCGCCACGGCCGCCGATCCGGCCCCGTCCGCTGCCTTCTGAGCCTGCGCGACGGCGGCCTCCGCCTGTGCGACCAGCCGCAGGTGCGTCTCCTGGTGCTGCTCCCGGGCCTCCTTCCCGGCCGCGTCCTGCTCCCGAGCCTCCTCCTGCGCCCCGTGCAACGCCTGCGAGGCGTGCTCGGCCGCGCCGCGCTCCTGCTCCCACAGCGTGCGTGCCTGCTCGCATGCCTCGGCCGCCTGCTCGG
The DNA here is from genome assembly GCF_044748225.1 of Streptomyces sp. NPDC090021. Classification (NCBI taxonomy): domain Bacteria; kingdom Bacillati; phylum Actinomycetota; class Actinomycetes; order Kitasatosporales; family Streptomycetaceae; genus Streptomyces; species Streptomyces sp. NPDC090021. The sequence continues at coordinate 98,240 of NZ_JBIVFO010000012.1, forward strand.
CCACCGCACGGTCCGCAGCTGCCTGCCGGTGGTGCCCTGCCGCGTCGATCCTCGCCCGCGCCTCGCCCGCGACCTGAGCGAGTCCGGCTGTCAGCTTCCCGACGAGCAACCGCTCCCCGTCGCCGCGACCGTCCCGCACGAGCAGCTCGAGGGCGGGACCGCGCAACTCCACTGCCGTGTCTGCCCACTGCCGCATCTCCTCCAGCAGCGCGTCCTCGGCCCGCGCCCGCGTCCTGCCCGTCTGGTCGGCCGTGGCCCGGTCCGTTTCCTCGACCGCTTCGGCCTCGCGCAGATCGGCCGCCGCCGCGACTTCCATTCCCTGCGCCGTCGCATGGTCTCCGAGCGCGGCTTCTACCTTCCGCATCTGGGAGATCCGGGTGTCCACCCACGCCAGCGGTGCCGCGCACGCCTCGTCGACCACGCCTGCGGCCACTGCCACGGCCTCGGCCGCCACCAGCCGCTCGTCGAGGGTGAGCAGTCCCTCCAAGGCCGCATCCGCGCCCAGCCGGCCCCCCACCACCCGCAAGGGCCCGGACACCGCCGACACGGCGCCCCGCGCCGACCGGACGCCATCCGCCGATTCCCGGGCGGCGCCCTCAGCCCGGGAAGCCTCGCCACCGACCTGATCCGACCGCTTGGCCGCCGTGCGGGCGGCAACGGCCAGTTCGACCGCCCGCTGCTCACGCTGCGGAAGGACCGCGCCCGCGTGCCCGCGCAGCTCCTCCTCCGCCGCGTTCTTCCGCCCCTCCAACTCTCCGATCTCGGCCCGCGTCCCGGCCAGCAGCTCCACGGCCTCGGCTTCCCGCACCCCGGCCTGCTGCGCCCCCTCACTCGCCTGGCGCTCCCGCCTGGTCTGAGCGTCGAACCCGGTGTTCGCCGCGATCAGCGAGGCGGCCTCGACCACCGCCACCGCCTCCACATACCGGCGATACGCCCGTTCCGCGCCCTGCAGCAGCTTCTCTTCCGCCCGGGCACGCTCCAGCTGGTCCTCGAGCTCAGAGATCCGCTCCATCGCCTGAGCGATCACCGTCAGCCGCTCACCGTCCAGCGCAGGCAACGCACTGGACAGCAACCGGCCCATCTCCGCCGCGGAGATCGCCTCCGCCGTACGCACACTGCGCAGGCTGCGCAGCACCCCCACCAGCGCGTCGAACTGCACCTCGTCCAGCGGCGCGAACAACTCCTCGCGCACCACCCGCCTGTAGTCGTGCTCGTCCCCGACCACCCGCAGATGCTCCGACAACCGGGCCCGGTTCGACTGCGCAGACGAAGCGCTGGAGGTGAAGGCCTGCCCCTGACAGGCAGCCAACTGCGCTGCAAGGTCACCGATCCGCACCGGCTCCCGGTCCACTTGCAGCCGCAGCTGCTCCCCGACCCGCCCCCGCGCCAGGAAGAACACCCGGTGCACCGCCTTGCCCACTGCCCTCAGCCACAACCCGGTCGTCACATACTCCACAGCCCCGCCATCGGCGCGCCGACCGTACTCCAGCCACCACACCCCCGTGCGGTCCTGCTGCTCGTCCCGGTCGGTGTGCCGGCTCAGCAGCGTCCCCGCCGCCTTCCCCGACACCGACAAGGCGGTCTGCGACACATCCGCGTCCAGCAGCACCGTGACCAGCATCGACGCCGACAAGGACTTCCCCGACCCGTTCGGCCCCGCGAGTGTCAGCCACCCGTTGCCGAACAGCAGCTCCTCCTCTGCCCAGGCCCAGGAGTTCACCACCCCGGCCCGCGTGGGCTGCCACCGGCCCTCCGCGACCGGCACCCCCAGCCCGACGTCACCGGCCCCGACAGGCCCGTCTCCGGCGATCCTCACACGTCCCCCTCACCCGTCTCGGCACCAAACGCCCCACCGGGCTCCGGCCCCGCCGCGCCGCGGGCGGCGTGCGCCACCCGCACCCGCCACAGGTGCACTCCCGGCGTCGCCTGCCACTGCTCCGTCTCACCCACCACCGGCACCAGCAGCCGCGCGGCCGCCAGCTCACCGATCGCCGCCCGCGCCAGCGCGGGAAGCTGCGCCTTGTGACCCGCCGCCCAGTTCGGCATCACCGCCCGTACCTCCTCCAGCAGCCCCACCACGTCGCCTACCTGCACAACCGAACCGGCCCGGTCCCGTTCGAACAGATGAGCCAGCAGAGCCAGCGCGGCCTGCCGCTCCATCCGCCGCCCGTTGGGGAAATCCATCGCGGTTCCGAGCCCACTGGGATCGGTGACCTCCCACCAGTCCCGGCGCACTGTCACCCCGAGCCCCAAGCCGGCCAGCAGCGTCAGCCCCCGCTCCCTGCCGGCCAGCGTGTGCAGATACGCCGTCCCCGGTGTCTGCTCGTCGAAGGGATCCACGCCCGGGTCGTCCACCAGCCGCCGCAGCGCCTGCAGCCGCCGTTCCTCCACCGACGCCGCCTGGTCCGGCTCCGGTGCCGCCGGGTCGAGCAACGAAGCGGTCGACAACGCCGCCGCGTGCTCCTGCGGGGGCAGCGCGTCCAAGCCGAGCAGCGCGGGGGACAGCGACGAGAACCGCGCCGCCAACCGGTCCCTTGAAGCCGTCACCACAAGGTCAGCGTCCTCGTCCACCACGACCCGCTCCAGGTCGGAGTCCGCCTCCACCGACCCCTCGGCCTCCAGCACCTGCAACGCATCCACCAGATTCTGCCGGTGCCAGCGGGCCTCCTGCTTCGACGTCCCCTCCCCGGCCACCCACTGCACCCGCGGCAGCCCACCCGAGGCGGCCTCCTCCGCGCACACCTGCGCGAGCGCCTGCATCAACTCCCGCACGCTCAACCGCGGACGCCGCCACAACTGCTCACACACCAGACACACCAGCACCAGCGCCTCCTGCGACAGCAGCACCGGACGACCCCCGCCGCGGGCCACCGAAGGCCCCCGGTCACCGGGAACATCCACACGCCGCTTGTGCAGCCGGACCAGCTGTGCCACCTCCAGCACCTCGAACGTCCAGCCCAGCTCCGACCGGAACAGCCCCGCCAGCGCGGCCTGCCCCTTCACAGCCGCCCGGTACAGCTCCGGCTCAGCCTCGGCCCGAAGCCGTCCTCGATCCACCAGCACCCGGGCCGCATCCCGCAGATCGGCCTCCAGCACCCCGCCGCTCATGCCGCCCCCCGCGCGACCGCTTCGCCGGTCCGCTCGCTCGCATCGACACGGATACGCAGATCCGGGCCGGTCAGCACCCCTTCGGCCAACTCCACCCGGACCTGCCGGTCCGCCACCCCCGGCCGTACCCGCACCACGACGTTGGCTCCTTCGGCCACCGCAGACCCGAACCCCAGCACAGGGTCGAACTCCTGCAGCGCCGTCTCCACCGCCCGCAGCAAGATCACCGAAGCATCCGCCGCCAACCCCGCGAAATGCTCCAGCCCCACCTCTCCAGGCGTCACCAGCATCCGGGCAAACCGGCGGCGCAGCTGCGCCTCCTCGCGTGCCCGCGCCAGCGCACCCTCCCGGTCCACGGTGGTGTCCGCCAGCTTCCGGGGCCTTCCCCCAGTCCTTCCCACCCGCTCATGCTCACGCAGCGTCACCTCTACGCGGTGCACCGTGAGCCCGGCTGCAGCCACCGTCGCATGCGCCACGTCCTCCTCGGCCGGCCCGATCTGCGCGTGCCACGCCGGCCAGTCCCCGAACGCCGCCCCGTACACACGCCGCGCCTGATCCTCGCCGCCCTGCCGGTGCAAGCTACGCGCCACAGAGCGGAAGTCAGCCCCCAGATCCGCCCCCCGCCTCCTGGCCGCATACCGCCGGTCGATCGCGATCAGGAGCGTGTGCACAGCACCAGTCGCCGAAGCGATCAACCGGTAAACCGTCCCGTCAGGCGTGAACCACGCCTCCAAGTCGGCCAAGCGACGCATCCGCTCGTCCACCCAGTGCTGCTGCTCGGCCGGATCCACCAGCCCCGCGTGCGCGGCCGCGGTTTCCACGACCGGACCGTGGCCCACCTCCCGCAACGCCGCCAGCGCGTCCCCCACCCGCCGCAGCGCCCGCCCGTACTCCCGCGGGAACTGCCGCAGCGCCTCCAGCACCCGGTCCCGGTTCCTGCCGAACACGTCGTCGTCAGTGACATCGGACTGGACCATCTGCGCCAGCGCACCGTAGAAGTCGGCCGTCACGCGTTGGAGTTCGTCGATCCGGGTCCGCACATCATCGAGATCACCCGTCAGCAGCCCAGGATCACTCTTGAAATGCTCCAGCATCCGGCGGACCGTCTGCTCCACACCGTCCAGCAGCCGGCTCGGCAGTTGCAGTGCACGACGGGAGTCCAGCACCGCTGCCCGTACGGCGGCTACCAGCGCCCGGCCCCGCAGCGTCAATGCCCAGGCCTCCTGCCGCGAGATCACCCCGCGATAGTTGCGCACCGGTGCCGCGTAGTCCCTGAACGGCTTGGCGAGCTCCCACTTGGCCAGTTGCTCAAGCGACGACAGCAACTGCTCCTCGGCCAGCCCATCGTGGTAACCCACGGTGCGCAGTTGCTCGAGGATCTGAGCCGGTGTCCACATCGGGCCGCGGGTAGACAATTCCTCCAACGCAGCCAGCAGGGCCGTATAGCGTTCCCGCACGAGGTCCTCGGGCAGGGCGAACACAGTCCAGTCGCTGGACAGGACGCTCCGCCACCACTGTCGCGATTGATCCATACCGCCCCCTCGTGCGCTCCCTGCGTGTGCAGGGCTTCCTAGTCTGAAGGCCACAACTGACAGATCTCCCGCGAACCGGGAACAACGGCCGTTTCCACCAGGACGCAAAGTGCCACTCACCGGAACTTCCCCGTCCCGGCCGTCCGTCAAGGAAACAGATGGGAAAGCCGCGCGCCCGGGTATGGGGTGCCGTACGGGACTCACGCGGCGACGCGATGCTGGGCGAGCTTGTCCAGCATGATCTGGTTGGCTTCCCAGCCGTCCGGGAACTTGGCGCGCACGGACAGATGCACCGGGTCGGTCGAGGGGTGGCTGTCCAGGAGGTCGGCGATGCCCTCGCGGGCGACGACGATGCACGCCTGCCGGTGACGGGAGGCGAGCACGCACAGCCGCCCGGCCTCGAGGTGGAAGGCCGTGGCGTCCCGACGGCCGGACAACGGGTGCACGACGATGACGACTTCGAACTCGCGTCCCTGCAGCCGGTTCGCGGTATCCACCGCCACGCCCGGCGCGCCGGGGCTGCCTGTCCGGGCGAGTGCAGCCCGGACCAGGTCGGCCTGGTCGCGGTGCGCGACACCGATGGCGATGTCGCCGGCGTCCAGGGGGCGGCCGCCTGGGTGGCGCTCGCAGGTGGCGACCGCTCCACGGTCCAGCAGCCGGCAGGCGAGGTCGGCGGCGGTCTGGAGAGTCTGGGTGTCGGTACGCGGGACATGACGACGGGGCAGCTCGTGCAGGGCCCAGCCGGTGGTGAACGCCTGCGCGAGGGTCTCGTCGAGATCGGCGCGGGCGAGCCCGGCGGTGCGGAACTCCAGGGCGCGCGTGTCTTCACCGGTTCCGGCGGTGAAGTGGGCGAACGGGTAGAACGCTCGGGAGATGGTGGGTGCGGCCGAGGACGGCAGTCGCCAGGACACCGGCAGCCGGTGCACAGGAATGTTCTGGTTGTGTTCCAGCATCACGCTGACACCGTTCTGCGTGGGGTCGTGCGACAGCCCGATCCAGCGCTCGGTGCCGACGATCGTGAACGGGTCCAGCTGGCCGGGGTCGCCGACGAACAGTCCCCGCTCGAAGCGTTCGACGATCTGCAGCAGCATGTCCGAACGCATCTGGTAGGCCTCGTCCAGGATCGCCCAGCCGAAGGTGGCGTCGCGGACGGTGGCCCACTTGGCGGCGGTTGCGACCATGATCCGGCAGCCGGACAGGTCGGCCAGGGTGCGGCCGACGGTGGTGTTCGTCAGGGCGCCCAGGGCCGGGGGCGGGTTGTAGCCGGTGGCGCTCAGCCGTGCGACGGCGATGTCGGGATGCTCCCTGGCCAGACGCACGACCAGGTCGTCGACCTGGTTGTTGGTCTGGGCGACGATGATCGGGCGTTCGCCGCCTTCGGTGAGTTCCTGGGCGGCGTGGACCACCAGGGTGCTCTTGCCGGCGCCCGGCGGGGAGTCGACGACCACGGCCCTGTGACGCCCGTCGGCCATGTTCGCGAGGATCGCCTCGGTGGCAGCGGCAGCGGCCGTCGCAGGGTCGGGCACGGCCGGTTCGGGCGTCGTGCCGGTGTCATTCCTCATTGCCCCACTCCTCTGCTGCGGCGTCCTCGGGAACGGCTGAATCGGTGCCGACCTCGTCGGCTGCACTGTGTGTCCACGGGGCGGTGTCGGAGGCCGGGAACTGCGGTGCCGGGCGCCACCCCGGATCGGGCAGGTAGGCGACGTATTGGCCCGGCTCCGGCACGGTGCCCTGCTTCGGGACGCGGCCGCGCCCCATGCCGCCGGTGATCTCCACCGTGACCCGTGCGGTGTCGCCGTCGGGAAGGACCGAGACGATCACGGCTTTGTGGCCGGTCGGCATGGACGGGCTGATCAGCTTGGTATCGGCGGCCAGCCGCACGGGATCCTCGGTGCGGACGGTGACACGCGGCCGCGGCACCCGCCTGTTCTTGTCCGTGGTGACCGTCCGGCCGGGTTCGGCCTCCACGACCGCCCCGGCGAACGCCTCACCTGCGCTGCGCCGGTCGGCCAGCACGAAACGATCGTCGAACGCCATGTCGGACTCGAATTCGGCCAGCGCGCGCTCCAGAAAGCTCAGCCGCCGGGCCGCGCCGATCGCGGTGTCCCGCTTGCGCTGCGGAAGCCCGCCGGAGTCCCGGTAGTCGGAGTAGTCGGTGAAGGCCTTGCAGTCGCCTTCGAAGCGCTTGGCGGACCGCGGTGCCTCGGGCACGGAGCGCAGCAGTGATATGGCTTGCCACACCATGCGCCAGGTGGGCTGGATCTGTCCCGCGATCAGGTCCCGCAGTTCGCCCTCGGCGGCGGCCAGCGCGTGCGGGTCGCCGAGTGTGTGGGCCGTGTCGAACTTTCTGATCGCCGGGGCCAGGTCGCGGTTGTCGAACTCGGGGGAGGTTGACGGGCCCGCCGGCGGGCACACGTCCGGGTTCTCCGCGTCGGCCATGGCCTGATCGACGCTCAAGCCCGACGGGGGAGCGATCCAGGCCATCAGGGAGGCGAGGTTCTGGTCCTCGAGCGTGCTCTGGCCAGTCGCCCAGTGCTCGGTGAGCATCCCGGTGACAGGCAGCAGCATGGAGGTGCCTGCCTGTTCGGCCTTGTCGACCAGGAACGTCAGCCACATGCCGAACTCCGGTACTACGTCCGGTACCGCGTAGGGACCGGACGTCGAACGGAAGCGGCACATGCGTCCCAGGTCAGCCAGGGCTTTGAGGCCGCCGGGGTTGGGCACCAGGATCTGAGGCGCGTCGGTGTACCGGGAGCGCTCGCCTTCCCCGCGGCGGTCTTGGCGGAAAGAGTCGATGTAGTCCATCACGATCCGGCCGAGGCCGGCGGCGAACGCGAACCGCTGGTCCCGGTTGCGGGGCTGGGCCACAACCAGCAGGGTCCCGTTCCTCTTGGCGGAGCCGACCATCGCGGCCAGGGGCGCCCCGGCCTCGCCGGCCATGGCCAGCGGGATGATCACCAGCGGCCGGGCGGACAGGTGCCGGTGGCGGAACTCGGTCAGGGGCACGGCTTGCATCGACTCCATCGCCTGCACGTGCGCCAGCGCCGACAGCGTGCTCATGCCACACCCCCGAGCTCTTCCAGTTCTGCACGCAGCCGTGCGGCGTGCCGCAGGGCCGCGGCCATCTCCACCTGGTCCTCGCTCGGCGTCAGCTCTCCGCGAGCCAGCCCCATGACCATGGTCGTGGTGTCGATGCCGCCGAACTGATCGCGCACCACCGGCCCGAGGACATCCAGTGAGGCCTCAGCACGGGCGCGGGATCGGCAGTAGAACGCCATCTCGCAGTGGTTCAGGCAGTCCGGGCGGTACGTCACGAGGACCTGGTCCAGTGCCTCGGTCAGCTCCTCGGCCGGGCGCCGGGGCCGGTCCTCCGAGTCCCGGGCGAGGTCGAAGGTGAGGTCCTCGGGCAGCAGATCCACCAGGTCCCCGACGCGCTCGATGCGGGACAGCTGACGCGTCAGGGCGGCCACCTGCTTGCGGGCGTCGACGAACGCCCCGGTCGGCCGGTTGGTGAAGTCCTTCGGCGCGACCAGCACGATCGTGTCGGAGACAGCCTCCTCACCGATGCCGGCCCGCCCGAGCAGGTCACGCAGCGCGATGATGTACGCGCTCGCCTGCGTGGTTGCCGCCCGTACCTGGGCGGGGGCGGCCTGCTCGTCGATGATCGGGAAGCTCTTGATCTCCACGACGTGGAAGCGTCCGTCGATGCGGAAGGCCACCAGGTCCGGTTCCAGGTACGCCTTGTGTCCGCCGATCTGCAGGCACAGCATCGGGTGGTCGAACAAGGTGCCGTCGCCCTCACCCCGGGCGGCCCGCAGCAGCACTTCCTCGGTGCGCTCATGGCGCTCCTTGGAACGGCCGTCACCGCCGACGTCGTTCAGGTCCTCGTACCCCACCTCCGGCAGCGTCAGCTCCAGGGTCTCGCGCAGGACGCGCAGGAGCTCCGCGCAGCCGTTGGCCTTCACCATCGCCTCGAAGGCGTTGCCGCGGGTGATGGCGAAGGAGGACTGGCCGAAGGCCGGGGGATGGCCGACATGTGTGGCGATCGCGGCCTTGTCGGAGCCAGAGGCGTCCAGCAAAGCCCGCAGCGTGCAACGCGGATTGTTCTCCAGGGCTGCCAGCGACCGGGCGTTGTAGTCCAGACGCTTCGCGGATCCGCGAAGCGCGGCGAGGCGGTCGTCGACTGGTTCTCTCACGGTCTCATAGATCCTTGCGGAGGATGATAAGGATGCGGGGAGATGAAAATCAGGCGCGGGCGGACCGCAGATGCGTCACGCCCCGCAGGGGCGCGCCGAACAACTTCTCATCGTCACTGAGGGACTTGCGGGCCCGCCGCGCGGCCACCGCCCGGTTGGCACGGTCGGTTTCCGTATGCACGTCCAGCTCGGCCTGGGCGGCGCCGATCACCTGCTGCGCATCCAGCGCGCCCTCGTGACCGGAGGCGTTCTTCGGCATGGCGTCAGGGATGTTGACGGCGAAGCGCCACAGCAGCCGCAGGGCCTCCGGACTGGCCCCGTCCGCAGCGGACTCGGCGGAGGTGCGCACCGCTTCGGCGATGTGGATCGCGCCGCTGAGGAAGTCCACACGCGGAGACAGCGGGCCGATGACGCGCTGCTCCAGCGTCCAGGTGCTGATCGTGATCAGTGCCCGCACCGGGGTCAGCAGGTCGTGCGCCAGCGCCGGGCACAGGTAGTACGGCCGGGCTCCCGGACTGGAGCGGTAGGAACGTTCCTCGTCCCGGCGCAGGCTGGAGAGCTTGGACGCGGAGAGCTCTCCCGGGAAGAACGCCTCGTGCACGTCGACGATCAGCTTGGGCGCGGCCGGGACCCCGAGGAGCATCAGGGCGCGGTGGACGTGTTCGCGTGCCGGGAGTTGCGATCCCCGGGCGACCGGAGCAGCTTGCGGCGCTGGGCGGGACGGGGCGGTGGCCGGCTCACCGGCGTCGACGAGGGCGTCCCAGGCCCGCTCGGCGCGGCGCAGCTGCATTCGCAGCTCGCCGGCCCGTTCGGTATCACCGGCGGCGGCTGCGTCGCGGATCGCGCGGCGCAGGGTGCCAATGCTCTTCTCCAGGGCGTCCAGCGGATCACTCATGCACCAGACGGTACCAGAGTTCCAGAGTTTTCCAGACTCTTCCTGTGATTCGGGGTACAGTGTGAGTTCTCGACTCTTCCCTGATAGTCGGAGTAGCTGCGATCTGCTGCTTCGTGAATTGAGTTGGACGGCTGCACGGGACGAGGAGCCTCGTCTGAGCAGGGAAGTCTTGAGTGGTGTCTACAGCTGAAGGCTGTGACCTGCGACCCCGTTGAATAATTGAGATTCTCGTAAGCGTCGCGAGAATCCCATGGTGTCGTCTTCTTGTTTGCGCAGGTCAGGGGCATAGCAGGGGATGCTTGAGTCTACTGCTCGGGTGGTAAGGGTCCGCTTGGCTTCAAGCTACCTGCGCCCGTCCCTGATGTGCTGCTCCGAGTCAGCCAACGCGGCAGCCCGGTGGGTAGTGAAGGGTCATGGGGCCGATGCGGCGTCGGGGGGCGACGGGGAAAACCGCGAGCCGAGTGTCAGCGCGGCACGTCATTCTGAGTACATGAATGAGGCGAGCGAACCGGGCGGAACGCCCGATCAGTCGGAGGTGACCGCGGCAGGCTCGTGTCCGCCTCGTAGTGTCGCGGTTAACCCGCTGCTGGGGGACGTCCTTCGCGACCTTGACCCCTTTGCGCAGGTCCGCGCCCAGATCGCCGAGCTGAGCGTGTCCTTGGTGCCGCAGAAGAGCCTAGGGCGCCTGTTCGCTGATGCTGTCGGCGCTGTGAGCATCCTTCCGCAGATGGAGCGCAGCCTGGGCGCCGTCGGGGGCCTGGCCAGCGCGCAGGACGCGATTCGCCGACTGGTCGACTCAGGCAGCATGCCCGGGACGGTCGCCAGCTTGCAGAGTAGTATCGCTGCGCTCGCGAAGCCCGCACCGCTCCCGTTCGAGCTGCCCAAGAGCGTCCTGTACAGCATTACCCGAAGCCAGGTAGAGCGGAATCGCACCTTTGCCGACATAGCGGCCAAGGCCCTCGGCCCCTCGCTGGCACGTCCGATACTCTCCGAACAGCTGCGGGCGAACCCCGTCCAGTTCCAGCCGGTGCCACTCGCCCTGACAGGCCTCTTCGATTCAGCCCCGTGGCGGTCCGTGCTAGCGCAGGTTGGTGAGCGGAACCGTCTCCTGCTGACCTCCGGACTCCTCGACACCTTCAGCAAGTTCGCCGTCGGCATCAAGGACCTACTGCCGGAGAACCTGGAGGCACTGCGTATTGAGGATTGGGCGAAGCTCTTCGCCATCTGTGAGGAGGATGGTGTCTGCCTGATCTGGGCGCCGCGCACGGAACACATCGAAGGTCTCCTCGCACTGCCCGGTCGAACCGAGCGACAGCAGTACCTCGTGGAACATCATTTGGACATCGTGGACGATGTTTTGGGGAGTCTTGCCGCGGTCGATCACCCCGAACTGCTCGACCTCGTGGAGCTTGCCCGCGACGCCGCTAACTCCGTGCGGGACGGGCATTACCGACCAGCTCAAGCTCTGCTCGGGAACATCCTCGACACCACGATGGGCAGGCATGGCCACACCTGGCTGCGGGCTACTTTTCCCTTGGCTCGATTCACAAGCCGAAGGAGAAACCCTGGCAGCAACACGGTCCTCGCGGAAGCACGTGACGCGCTGCCGGCATGGGGCGAACTGCAAGCGCTGATGTTCGTCCCCGCCTTGATGGTGAGCGGCATGATGAAGGCGTTCGCCAAGACGGATCGAGAACAGACGTTCAACCGGCACCTTGCCGCGCACGAAGCCTCGACCGCTGCGTATCGGATCGAGTTCGCCCTGTCCTCGCTTCTGATCGTGCAGGCCCTTCTACGCCAGATCGACCAGCACCTGTACGCGATCAGAGAGCGATGATAAGAGCGGACCAGCCGGGGCTGTTGACCGCCAGGCGGGCGCTGTCGACGAGGACAGCGGCGCCGGGCCGTCGGCGGGTGGGAGCGGCGATGGATCGAGGCATCCTCGGCGGCTAGATTCCTGGTTCACCAGCCAGGCTCGTCCGCGCGTCCCGCCGACAGTTCGCTTCAGCCAGCGTCGGACCGGTCGTCAGCGACTGCCGCCTGAACGGCGCCGCGGATTCTCGTGTCAGTGCCCCGCTCGTCCTTGAGCTCCCAGAAATGCCGGGCGCTGCCGGGGTACTCCCGCAGGACGGATGCGACCACGTCCGCTTCGTCGCCGGACAAGGAACGCAGCCAGCTCTTGATGGAGTCCTGTGGCTTCCACTGGTCAAAGCGGCCGTCCCAGATGCACATCGCCTGGACTGCTGCCTCCAGCAGATCCCACTCTTCTGCACGAGCGGCCATCCTGCTTACCTTCAGCAACCACCAGATGGCGCGGTCCGCCTCGGGGAAGGTCGGCCACTGCCCGCGGTCGCCGTCGACTTGCACCGCCATGGCGCCCATCAGAGCAATCGCCTGCGCCGGATTGGCCAGGAGGGCGGGTTCGGCGGCTTCCAGGTTCAGAAGGGCAACGGCATCGAGGTACAGCTCATAGTTGTCGGGCTGGTCGACAGCGAGGCCGATCAGCTGTCCGGCGGCGTCCTCACTCCCGTCCGCAGCGGCCTGAAGCAGGCGCTGTGCCCGCGTGATGGGCAGCTCGGTCTGCGGACTGGTCTCCCTCTCGACCAGAGCGACGAAGGCCTCCATGTCCTGGGGGCGGGCGGACCGATCCGCATAGGTAGCCTGGCGCACCACCCTGCGCCACGGTCCCCGCGGAGGCAGCAACGGGACGTTCGGCTGGGGCCACGTCCCGGTAAGGATCCACCCGATGACCTGTCCGAGGCTGTAGATGTCGCTCGCCGCGCAGGCACCGTCGTGCGGATCGGTGGACAGCTCCGGAGCGGCCCAGCCTTCCGAGCCGATCGATGCGTTCGTCAATGACTTGTCGACACTCGTTTCACCGCGCGGGCGTCGCGCGATGCCCCAGTCAGCCACGGTCCAACGGTTATCGAGGAGCAGGAGGTTGGACGGTTTGATGTCCCGATGGACCCAACCATGTCGGTGTGCATCGGTGAGCGCGGAGGCCACGGCGTCCACGAGTTCTCGTAGTGCCTCATCAGCCTGCAGCTCGGCGCGCTTGTCCTCGACGGTCGCCTGCGCCATCGGCATGACGAACCAGTCGTAGGCGGGGCTGAAGTCGAGCACGGGCATCACGTGGGGGTGGCCCCCCAGGAGTTGGGCAATGGTCACTTCCCGCACCATCCGGCGCCGGGCCCCGGAGTCCTTCCGGCGCCGGCGCTTGTAGGCCACCTCCGTTCCCGAAGTCTTGTGTTCGGCGCGGAAGACGTCCGCCTGGCCCGCGCTGGCCATCGGCAGCCGGTCCATGCGGTAGTCGCTCTTCACGCCCTGGGCCGACTCGCTTACCAGGTGGTAGCCGATGGACTCCGGTCCGGCGCCAGCGATGGCTTCGCCGAGTGCGAGGGCCGGGCGGTGCCCAGTGATGCGGGTAAGGACCGGCCGCAAGAGTGTGTGGTCGTTGTCCGGAAGCGATGCCAGGAGGTAGGCCGGTCCGGATTCCGGGGACTGCGTCAGGCCGAGGACGCGATCGAGCCGGTACTCGACGATCGGCTCACTTGCTCCGTCGCCCACCGTGGTGCGGTGCAGGGTGATCCTGTTTCCCGAGCCGTCGGGCGAGGCACTCAGCACCGTGTCCGAATCCGAGACGAGCAGGTGCCCCGGGTAGTGACCGGCGGTACGGATCCAGTCTTCCTGCCGACCGAGACCCACGGTGCGGCTCAGGTCGGCGACGGCACTGTGCCCGCTGGCGGCCAGGAAGAACCGGCGCCCGCTCAACCAGGCGGCCGAGCGCACGGCCGCCTCAAACGAGAGGGGGTACCGCAGCTGATCGCCGACCGCCTCACCGACCCGGGTCAACCCCAAGGTCCCTCCTCCGGTCCCGTAGGTGACTCCGGGACCCGAGAGCACCCACGGTTCGCCGTCAGGCCCGGCCAGCATCTGTGCGCCCGCCTCGAAGCCTCCTGCAATGGCCGTCAGCGAGCCCTCATGCCAACGGATCACTGCTGGGCCGGCCATGACCAGCACCTCCCCAGCGGGCCCGAGAATCGCGGCGCCGTGGCAGCCGGGTACTTCCGCGAACCACCGAGTCCGGCCACTTGTCGGATCGAGGTCCACCAGACCGTCTTCGTACGTGACAAGCAGCGAGTTTGCAGCGCGCCAGGCCATACCCGTCGGCTGCACCTGCGTTGCCTCACCGACGAGAAGAGTCTCCGAGTCTGCACTGGTCCACGTCTGCGTCGGTACCTCCGTTGCAGAGGTCAGCCGATCGGTTGCGGTCATCACCAGCGGCAGGTCCTGCGGCATGGGTGGGGCGACCAGCTCGGCGAGCGGCAGGTAGGCGCGCTGTCGACGGAAGAGGTCACGGATGAGGTCGGCCAGTGGCAGTAGGCCAGCGAACGCGGCGTCCAGGTGTGTGCGATCGAGCATCACTCCGTACTTCCGTACGTCGTGGACGAGATCCTCGTTGACCGGCTTACGGGTCCAGTGCAGAAGTGCCCATCGCACGTCCGCCGGGCTCAGGCCAGCATCCCTCAGGGGGTAGGGGTACGATGTCAGGCCCATCATGTCCCCCACAGCGAGGCTGATGAGGTAGTCCCGGCCCTCAAAGTCGAACGACACCTGTGGATCCCCGCCGATATTCATCACCTGCACGGCTGCAGGGGGCAGGGTGTGCCGCAGCACCCCTGCGACAAGCTCAGCGAGCCGCCGTGCGCGCCCCAGGGAGGAGTCCGTATCGTCTTTGGCCAGCTGACCGTACTCGGCCAGCAGCTCCTGTACCTCGTCCACGCTATGCCCTCCCGCTCTCGGCCCGGCTGCGACAAACCAGCGCCGACTGGACACGATTGTGTCGCAGGCACAGACGGTCCGGCACCGGCGGTGGCCCAGGCGACCGCTCGGGCCAGGGCGGCAGAAGCGGCTCGATCAGAGCCCACAAGTCGTCGCCCACGATCCACGGTCGGGTAGTCACACCGTCCCGAACGGCCGAATCGTCACACCGTCACGGCCGACCAGGACTGTTCAACAAGATCGTGTTACGAGTTCTAAGCATCGAGGGAATCCAATAGGGCTGCCTTCCGTTTGTGTAGGTCAGAGGCGCAGTAGGGGGGTGCTTCAGCCTGTTGTGTGCCATTGGCGAGGTCTGACTAGCTGCACGCTGCCTGAGCCCGTCCCTGATGCACGGCTTCGAGTCGGTCAACGCGGCAGCCCAGCGAGTGTTGAAGGATCTTGAGGCCGGCCACGGTGCCGAAGGCTATGGCGAGTGTCCGGCCTCTTGGCACGGCCTGGTTCGTGGCAGGGTGACTCGTCTCGCGGTGGCACTTGGATCGCTCGTTGAGGGTGTGGTCCGGCGGGGGAGTGGCAGCTCTGCTGCATGCGCGGGGCGCGTCGATCGCCGCGATGTGTAAGTGCACGGCCATGCGGTCGTCGGGGCGCCCCGGATGCCGCTCTGGCAATCTGCCGGATTCTCCTGAACGGCAGCCTCGCAGAGCCTAGGATTCCGGAAATATCGATCATGTGCTGCGCAGCCCGGGGACTCCTTCCTGGAGAGGGGCGCCGCAGCTTGTCGACGGGGGGATCTGTGTACTTGGCGCGCCTTCAGGTCGAGAACTTCAGGGTCTTCGGAGTTGCGGCTCAGAGTGAAGGCGAGAGGGATACGTCGCTGGACCTGTCGTTCACGGCGGGGACGAACGTGCTCGTCGGCGAGAACGACAGCGGGAAGACAGCGATCATCGACGCTATCCGGCTGTGCCTGCAGACCGCGGCGACGGACTACTACCGGGTCTCGCAGGACGACTTCCACCTTGGGAAGGACGGGAGAGCGGAAACCTTCACCATCGTATGTGGGTTCACTGCCCTGTCGACTGACGAGCAGGCGGTGTTCCTGGAACTGCTCACCCATGACAGCGACGGCGCTGCCTGGCTCTTCGTGACGTTCAGGGCCCAGCGAATGGATTCGGTTCGAAACCGGGTCTCGGTCACCACCCGGACCGGAGCAGACGGCAACGGCCCCACCCTGGATGGTGCCGCACGCGAACTCCTGCGTGCCACCTACCTGCGTCCCCTTCGCGATGCGGAGGCGGAACTGCGCTCGGGCCGAGGGTCACGGCTGTCCCAGATCCTTGCCGGCTACCCGGCTATGAAGGACCAGGGCATCGATGACTACGACCCGGAGGGAGAGACCCCTCCGGCCACGCTGGTGGGCATCTTGCGCCGCGCCGAGCACGACATTCGAGGCAACGGTGCCGTCTCCGCCGTGAGTCAGGACATCAACTCGGCATACCTGCAACGGTTCGCCATCGGCGAGGACGTCCTGCGCGCCAAGATCAGCGTTGCCACCGATGCGACGCTGGCTAGAGCGCTGGAACGGCTCGAACTGAACCTCTTCGCTGAGTCCGATGAGTGGACGCGCCGCGGGCTGGGCTACAACAACGCTCTGTTCATGGCTGCAGAGCTCCTCCTGCTCGGCAAGAGTGAACTGGCGCCCCTGCTGCTGATCGAGGAGCCCGAGGCGCACCTTCACCCCCAGCTCCAGGCCCGGATCATGGACCTGATCCGCGACAAGGCCCAGGTGCCTCAGGATGGCGGAACAGCCCCGGTCCAAGTCATCCTCACCACGCACAGCCCCAACCTCGCGTCGTCGACGCAGGTCGAGTGTCTGACCCTCGTCGCCCGAGGCCGCACCTTCCCGCTGCGGCGCGGTATCACGCACCTGACAGACGAGGACTACGCATTCCTGACCCGGTTTCTGGACGTCACCAAGGCCAACATGTTCTTCGCCCGAGGTTTGGCGATGGTCGAGGGTGATGCCGAGGCGATCTTCTTGCCCGCCCTCGCCGCAGCCCTGGGCATGCCGTTCCACGAGCACGGCATCAGCGTGGTCAACGTCGGGCACGTCGGCCTCTTCAGGTACAGCCGCGTCTTCCAGCGCTCCGGCGAGCAGATCCCCGTCCCCATCGCCTGCATCCGCGACCGCGACCTTGTGCCCGCCGGCACTTCGGAGAAGATGCGCGGCAGCCTGAAGTGCTGGGCCGAGATGAAGGACGAAGAGATTGCCGCGCACGTCGCGAACCTCGCTATCGACGACAGCGGGCCGGTCAAGACGTTCGTGTCTAACTGGTGGACGCTGGAGTACGACCTTGCTGCCACCTCGTGGACCATGGCAAGGCTGATGCACCGCGCCGTCAAGCTCGCGTCCGTGGCGGAACGGTCCTGGCCGGACGCCGCCAAGACGAAGCAAATCATCGAACGAGCTGACAAAGTCGTCGACCGCTGGCTGCGCCAGAGGGTCCCTCTTGAGCAGGCTGCTCTGACGATCTACAGACCGCTCAAGCTCAACAACGCCAGCAAGTCGATCACTGCGCAGTTCGCCGCCCAGCTCCTCCTCTCCACCCCGGTAACGCGGGGCGACGTTCCGCCTTATCTGCTGAACGCCTTCAAGCACCTGTGTGGCGAGGTGGCTCCATGACCAACACCTACCTGTCTGATGGCTTCGCCACGCACAAGGTGGAGGCCATGGTGAAACTCCTCGGGCTCGACCCGCTCGGCACCGAGCAGTGGGACTTCCTGCAGAGCGAGACCACACAGGACCTCCAGGCCGCCCCGGGATCGGGCAAGACCACCTTGATCGGGCTCAAGCTCGCGCTCATGGCGGACGCCTGGACCTCCAGGACGAGCGGGATATGCGTGCTGTCCTACACCAACACGGCCAAGAACGAGATCGCCGACAGGGTGACATCCGTCGCCGCGGGGCGGAACCTGCTGCGGTACCCGCACTTCATCGGCACCATCCAGTCCTTCGTGCACACCTTCCTCGCCCTGCCGGCCGTGCGGGCCAAGGGTGTCGAAGTCCGGTCCGTCGACGACGCCGCCTTCGAGACCGCAGCGATCCGGCTTCTGCAGCGCCCTGACTACTCCACCCTCCGCAGCTTTGTGGAACGCCAGCGCGACGGCACCAGCGTCGTCACCGGGGCGACGTTCGCCTACAAGAACGGCGCACTCGTGGTCACCGGCGCGGCCAGGGAACCTCGCTTCAGTGCCGAATCGGCAAGCGGCAAACAACTAACCAGCCTCAAGTGGACTCTGGCCCGCCGAGGAGTCTTCCGCTATCAGGACATGTACGCCATCGCCCAGCAGTACCTCACCGAGCACCCCGGCATCGCCCCGGCCGTCTCCGCGCGCTTCCCCTTCGTTCTCCTCGACGAGATGCAGGACACCAGCGCCATCCAGCACGAACTGCTGGACCTCGTTTTCGCCGCCTCGGCAACCGTGGTGCAGCGGGTAGGCGACACCAACCAGGGCATCTACAGCGACGCCGGCGCAGCCGACGGAGCCGTCGCGGCGTTCCCGCTGACTGGTGCCCCGGAACTTCCCGTCAGCCGCCGCTTCGGACCGCAGATCGCAGCGGTGGCCAGCCGTCTGGCCGTCCGGCGCCCCCAACAAGTCCACGGAGCCGGCCCCGACGGCCAGGTCGCGGTACTGCTGTATGACGAGGCCACGGCGGCCGACGTCGTGCCGACCTTCGAACGCATGGCCGCCGCGACCATCCCCGAAGACGTCCTCCTCAGACGGCCGCCGCGCGTACTGGGCGCACGACAGGCCCCAGGTACATCCAAGGCATACCCACAGTCGATCTCCTGCTACGTTCCCGGCTACACCGCACCCGGCCGTCCGACAGCCCACCGCGCGCTGATCGACGCGGTCCGCACGGCAGGGACCCAGTGGAGATCAGGCCAGAACAGCCACGAAGCGACCACCGAGTTGTGGAACGCCCTGCGCGCGTCCTTCACACCACTGACCGGCGAACCGCTGCCGGCACTCGGACGCCTGGAGCGGTCTGCGACGACCCCCGGAGGCAGGATACGGATTCTGCTGCGCGAACTCCTGGTCCACGGAACCACGTTCGGCGAGGCGAGCTGGAGCATGATCACCGAGCAGCTGAACGTCCAGATGAGCCTGCTGGCCGACCGTCCGCTGAAGACCGTCGGCCTGGAGTTCACCCCTGCAGCCCAGACTGCCATGTCTGCGGCTGACGTCCCCACGGTGCCCGCCGGGTTTCCAGCGGTGCGGGCCGTACCCGGGACAATCCAGAGCGCGAAGGGCGAGACTCATGCGGCGACCTTGGTTCTGGAGTGTCTGGAGAAGAGCGGCAGGAAGTTCGACGTCGCCGAGGCGCTCCGCATGGTCGCTGAGAAGAGCGACCCCCAGCGTGAGCTGAAGACCGTCCAGGCCGCTGTGCAGCTCGTCTTCGTCGGGGCCACGCGCCCCACCCACCTGCTGGTATTCGCCGCCCACCGCGACCGTAGCAAGCAGTACGCGGAAGCGATGACGCACGCAGGCTGGGACATCCGGGACCTCACCAAGCACTGACCCCACAATCAGTCCCGGATCTCGGCTCAGGCGCCGAAGTCCTGCACGGCCCGGGCTGACTGTGCAGGAGACAAGCAACTTCGCGGCCGCTGACTGGGAGGGGAGGCGCGGTAGGCCGGCTTGGTGAAGCTCCAGGGCGCTCAGGGGCTAACAGTTCCCGGCCCCACCAACCAACTTCGCCCCGGCACGCAACACTCATGCACTGCGAGGGCTACGTGCGTCAGTGCCCGCGGCCGATGTGGATGGCGTCGAGCTCGGTGCGGGTGATGTTCTCGCTTCCGGTCAGGATTGCGAGGGTGGCTGCCTGGCAGATCAACTGGGACAGGGCGAGGAAGTATCCGCCGGTGCGGTTGTGGAGGTACTCGTGGTGCTCGGTCAGGGCGTGCTTGGTCAGGTTGTGCAGGCTGAGGTGCTTCTCATAACCGGCCAACACTTGCAGCCATGTTTCTTTGTCCTGGGCGTTGAACGGGATCGGGTCGAGCCAGGTGATGGGCAGGACGGAGTGCGCCGGGTCCTTCGGTGAGGTGTCCTGCTGGCCGGGGCTGTGAGTTGCGCGGCGTGTGAGGTGCCTCTGCACGGTGACCTGGTGGCGGTCGGCGATCGCGCGGGCCTCTTGGACGATGTCGCTGGCGCCGGTGCCGCAGAAGATCGTGGTGATGCCGAGCCGGTTGCGCAGGTAGTCGAAGTAGTGCAGGACCGGGGCGAGCTGGTGGGGCTGGACGCGCTGTATGTCGTCGACGAGCAGCAGACGGGTGAGGGCGTTTTCCAGGACGTAGTTGACCGACGGTGTCAGGTCGGGATAGCTGCGCATGCGCAGGAGGTCGTTCTCGTTGAGGGGCTCTGGGTTGAGGCCGAGGAAGCAGGCGATCTCCCACACCCAGTTGACCTTGCTGTCGGTGTCGGCCGGCGCCAGGATGTGGACGACTGGAGTCTGCGCGCCCAGGGCACCTTTGGTGCGGTCTTCGATGTCGCGCTGGACTGTGCGGCCGATGGCGCGCAGCAGCAGGGACTTGCCCGTGCCGCTCATTCCGTCGATCACCCGGTCCAGGATCCCCTCCCGCCGCTCACTGTTGACCATCACGGCCCGGAACGATGCCAGCAAGACCTCGTCGTAGCCCTGGTGGGACACCAGCTTCAGGTGGGCGTGGTAGGCCAGGCGGGGGTCGCTGAGGCGCGCGTCCTCCGTCGGCAGCGGGGGATGCTCGGCCAGGGCGGGCTGAGCGATGTCTTCGCGCGTGAAGCTGTTCCACCCCTGCCGGCGGTAGATCCATTCCGGGCGCATCGGCGCCAGCTGCGCCCGCTGCAGGGCCCGTTCCTCCTGCTGCTTCTGGAGCGCCGTGGTCGCCTTCACATCTCTCCTTCAACGCTTTCGGTGCTTTCGGGCAGGCCCAGGCCGCATGCGGGGTCCGGGGCTTCGTCGACGTTGTCGTCAGGCGCGGTGTCCCCGAACAGGGAAGCCAGCCCGTCCCTGTCAGACGGCAGGGAGGCGGCGTCGGCCGGCTGGGCGGTCGGTCGCGCCGGGATCGGCAGGGATTCGTAGGGAGTGATGGAGTCCAGGTCGATCTCGCCGATGCCGGCGTACGGGTTGGCCGCAGGCTCCTCGACGTCCAGCTCGGGGCCCTGGAACGGGATCCACGGCCCGGTACGGGTGTGGCGCGGGGGAGCGGTGCGGGTGCGGCGGCGCCGTTCCTTCACGGCGAGGGCGATCGCGGCCTGGTGCTCCTTGCGGCCGCCGTCGGCCAGGACCACGGCGGTGGCCTCCTCCCAGTGATCAACCGTCCAGTGGGTGTCGGTGAGCAGCCGCTGGTGGACGAAGTGCGCCTTGATCCACTGTCCCGGGCCGCGGTGGTCGTACAGCCAGGCGACATCGGGGCGGTATGGGTTGAAGCGTGCTTCCCACCGTCCGCCCTTGCCCGGGCTGGCCAGCCCGGAGTGCAGCCCGGCCACGAGCCGCAGCTCACCCGCCTCGTTCTGGTAGGTGCGGTTTTCGATGTCGAAGCCCTTGTCGTTGACCGTGACCCAGGCCGGCAGCAGTAGCTGACGGTTGTCCGCCGGGGACAGAGGCCTGGGCCGGTAGCCGGCGCCGGGAACCAGCGCCGCGTACATCTCGTTCGGAGACAGCGTCAGGCCCGGCAGCTCCGGGTGCTGCAGCCCCTCGTGCGGCAACTGCTGGTGTTCCAGGGCCACCCACTCGTGCGCCATGTGCTGCACCTCGTTGATGGTCCACAGCGGCTGGCGCTCGATGCCCCGCCCGCGTACCGCGTGAATGCGGCCGGTCCAGCCGGCGGCGTGCTGGCTGAAGGAGTCGGCGAACGAGGAGAAGACCCGCTCGATGATCGGCTTGTCGTCGGGCTGCTCCTTGCGGGCGTAGAGGAGGGTGATGCCGAGGAAGCTGCACACGTCCTCGAAGTGCTGGCTCAGATACGTACTGCCCTGGTCGATGATGATCGTCCTGGGGTGGATCACCGGGCGGGCCGCGGCGGCCTCGGTGAAGCGGGGGTCCGCCTCACGCAGCTTGATGAACGGCAGCGCCGAGGCACTGGCCGCGGTCAGCGGATCCCAGCCGGGCAGCGTCGGCATGGGCGCGTATGCCTGGGCGAGCAGGAGGACCAGGTCAAACGTTCGTGTCGCCCTGCCTCCGACCCGCTGCCCGGGTGTTCCCTCGCCCGTTGTGCAGGGCACGATCATCAGCGCGACGATGCTCCGGGTCGCGACATCGATCAGGATCGTCATCTCCGCAGACACGACCTCCGCGTCGTCACCCAGGACCTTGATCCGTAGCGGGGTGGTGTCGATCTGCATGATCTGCCCGGGCCGCACCGCGTACGACGGGGTGTAGGGCTTCTTGGGCTTGCTCGCCTGGGAGGCCCGCTGCCGGGTCGTGCCGAGGAGGACGGCCGACAGTCCGAGCTCGTGCATCCGCTTGTAGAACGTGGAACGGGGCACCCGCAGACGCTTCGCCTCCTGGGGATCGGCAAGCTCTTTCGCATACCGGGCTTCGACGCGTTCCTCGACCAGGTCGAATGCCCGCCCGATCCGGCCGCCTGACTGGCGGGCCAAGATCGCGGTCACTTCCTGCATGATCTCCAGCAGGCGCGGGTCGGTTCTCCCGCCCGGCGAGGGTGCCCGGCTTTTACGCCCGTCGGCGATGAGGACCAGAGGGTTCTCATCCGCCTGCTTCCACCGGCGCCGTTTGTCGTCCAGCGTGCGCCAGCTGACGCTGATGTCCAGCTCGTCGAGCTCGGCCGCCTTACGTCTGAGCCGCTGCTCCATCGTGGTGGTCGCCGGGTCGTATCCCGCCCGCGGGACACGACGGCCGGGCCGGATCCCGGTGTCGACCTCCTTCATGTGCCGGTGCCACATCAGCGCCTGCTTGCGCTCCTCTTTCCCGACAGCCAGCAGCACCCTTCCCAGCGGAGGCAGCCTGGATCGTTCGACAGCGTCTCCCGCTTCGTCCAGCACGGCGAAGTCCGCCGACCCGGCCATCTCCCCGTACAAGGTCTCCACCAGGGCGGCAGGCTCCGTCAGCGGCTGCAGAGTGACCCCAAGGCCGGCGAAGGCGATCACGCGGAACTCCCGTCCCCGCCAGCGCACCCGGTCGCCCAGACGCACCCGGTCGCTGTCGAACCAGCCCCACAGCTTGCGCTGAGTCATGCCGTCACCTCCGCCGTCCACACCAGCGGACCTTCAGGCAACGGCTGGTCCCAGTCGAACAGCAGCCGCCGCTGCCACAACAGCCCATACGCAAGATCGACAGCAGCCAGTTCCGGGACCCCGCACGCACGGGTGCCCTCGAACAGTGGCCGTCTGCGCCGAAAAGCATCAAGGACGGCCTGCTCCTGCTCCAGGTCCACCCGGTCGGCGAACCGGTAGTCCGCGAGCCACATCAGGTTCTCCATCCGCGTACCCCGCAGGACGGACCGCACCTGAACCTGCCAGCCCGCGGCCCGTGCGACCTCGTCGAGCGCCGCCAGGCGCTCTCGCCACTGCGGCCCGATCCCGCGCGGCGGCTGCACGACCACGGCACACCTGGAACCGTCCCGCATCCTTGCGACGAAGTCCGGACGCCACCGGTACTTGGCACGTCCCGACTGCCAGTGCAGCTCCACCGGCTCCCCGCTGAAGCGGCCAACGTCCGGGTCGAAGTCCAGTTCCACCGCCACCCGCAGCCGGCGCCAAGACCCGCACACCACCTTCGATCGTGCGGACGACGGCCACGCCGTGATCTTTCCCTGCCGCCCGTGATACGCCACCGGATCCGTCGGCGGCTGCCTCTCCTCAAGGGCCACACCCCCCAGGCCGGCAGCCGTCGAGACGGTCAGCTCACCCCACTGGTCAAGGTGCCAGGCACGTACGTTCCGCAATATCGCCCCCATCTCGACCGACCGTGTCTGCTCCGCATGACGCGCTGCCCTTCGAGCACTGTCCCGGCTGTCTGAGCACGCACGCTGTCCCAGTACGTGACGGCCCGCCCACGCGGGTACCGGCACTGCACGGAGCCGGGGAGCGCCTTGGACCGGCGGCCGAGGAGAGGGTCACGACAGGCACGAGCGTTGTTCCAACGGCCCGGTCGGCGAGGCGAGCCGACGGTGTCCCGGTGCAAGAGGCAGCCGTGTCCGCCGGTGTCCGGAGGCCGGCTGTGTTTCCGGGTTCGCTGGTGCCCGGTGGCGATGCAACCAGTCCAGCAACGGGACCCTGCCCGCCTGGACATCCAGCTCCCACGACTCCATCAGTGCCTCGGCCCTGCCGAGCCACAAGGAAGCGGCGCCGGTATGCCGGACGTCAGACTGCTCGAACTCGACCATCAACTCAGCGAGTTGTGCCGTTTCCGGGTAGATCACCAGCGGCATCACCCGGGCACTGCGGTCCTCCAGCCCGCACGCCCACGCCCGGTGGACCCAGCGCAGCACCCTCGGCATCGACTGCCACCAGTCCACCGCCACCTGGAAGGCGTCCGCGAACAGCTCCTCACCCGACCTGCCGAACTGCTTATATATCCGGCAGCGCTTCAGATGCGCGTCGACGACCTCGGGAAGCTCCTTCAACGACAGCCCGTCCAGAGGCTCTGTCCGCGAGTCGTTGCACCACTGCCTGTGCCGGGCACACGGACGCCAGCTGTCCGGGATCAGCCACCAGGCCGGCTCCCTGACCCCGCGGGCTTCCGCGCACTCCGTGCAGTAGTGCACTAGGCACCCCTCCGACGGCTTCCAGGGCCACTTCCACACCGCGTCCGTGTCACCAGGCAGCAAGTGACGAGGTGCCAGGCTGGGCAGCGACCGCCGCAACACGGCCGCCGGTTCGCCGGCCAGCACGGCCAGATACTCAAGACCCGGCCCGTTCACGTACATCTCGGTGTACCGCGGGTACTTGGCCACGCGCGCCGCATCGCTGGACGATGACCCCGTGGCCTGGCCCACGCGCTGAAGGAAATCCGCGAGCCCGAGGCCATTAGCGTGCGCCAGCCGGTTCACGAACGACCCCGTCGACTCACCGGGCAGAGGCCGGGCCCGCAGCGGGAGAGGCTGACGCGGTCCATAGGGCCACCCGGGCATCTGCAGCACCACGCCAATTCCCCTTGTCTCCGAACTGCTTTGCACCCCTGACCGCTATCGTCGCCAGTCGCCGTACAGCCCGGTCAAGAACCCTTAGCTCTTTCGGGTGAACCCGGCGGCAACGCCCGTACACCCTCCACAGCGCGGACCCGAATCTTGATCCGCAACGTGACGATCCGCTGCCGGGAGGGCATCGTGACCACGCTGACGAGCAACGCCCTGAGGACACCGCTACGCGGCCACCAGGCACTCGCCGTTGACGCCTGCATCCACGAGTTCACCGCCGGCGCTCCCCGCGTGAGCGTCATCATGGCCACCGGAACGGGTAAAACTCTCGTCGCCCTCAACGCCGCCCAGGAGACCGCGCCTCGAGGTAACGCGCTGATTGTGATGCCGACCCTGGACCTTCTTGAGCAGACGGCCGCCGTCTGGCAGAGCGAAGGCCGCCAGGGGATCTACCTGGGCTACTGCGGGCGCGACGAAACACACGTCCGCTCGCTGCGCGGCGTCCTCACAATGATTCGCGACCCGGGCGAACTCGCCCGCCGTGCTGCTTGCAGCGACGGCCCGGTGAACGTCTTCTGCACTTACCAGTCACTGAACCATCTGGCCCGAGCCCACCGCGACCACCTCCTGCCGCGCTGGGGCATCGTCATCGCCGACGAGGCCCACCGCACCGCGGGCAACCGACACAAAGCCTGGGGCATCATCCACAACAACGACGCCCTACCCGGCCGCCACCGCCTCTACATGACCGCCACCCCGCGCATCTTCGACGAGGAAGCCGGCTCACAGGCATCCCTGACCTGTGAAGTGGCCTCCATGGACGACCACAGCCTCTACGGCCCCATCGTCTACCGCATCTCCCTCGCCGAAGCGATCGACCAGGGCCTGCTCGCGGACTACCGCATCGTCGCCATCGAGATCAGCGACTCCGAACTGCACCGCCTCCTCAGACATGCCTCCATCGCATCCTCAGGCGCCGAAGGACTACGTGTAGCAGCCGCCCAGATCGCCCTGCTGCGCGCCCATAGGCTCTACGACCTACGGCGGACCCTGACCTTCCACCGCCTCATCGCATCCGCCAGCACCTTCGCCGAAACCCTCCACGAGTCAGCAGCCCTCATGCCCCCTGAGACACGGGCCCCTCTCGTGGTCGGCACCGTCAACGCCAGACAGGCCCCCGCTGTCCGCCGACAGTCCCTGGAGAACTTCGCCTCCGTCGAGATGAACAGCCCCGACCCTCAAAGAGCCGTCCTGACTAACTGCCGCTGCCTGGGTGAGGGCATCGACGTTCCCAGCATCGACTCGATCCTCTTCGCCGACTCCAAGCAGAGCTCACTCGACATCACCCAGGCCGTCGGCCGCGCACTACGCCAGAGCCCCGGCAACGACAAGATCTCCACCATCATCGTCCCCGTCTTCATGGAACCAGGACAAGAGCTCGAGGAAGGCGTCAAAGGAACCCCCTACCGCCTCCTCTATGAGGTTCTCATCGCCCTGAGCACCTACGACGAGCATGTAATCCACCGAGTCGAATGGGCCACCTCCGAAGCATCCCAGGATGACCGGGGCGTCGCCGCCAGCCCCGAACGCGCTGACGAGATCATCCCCCTGCTCGACCTCCAGGCCACCGGAGCACCCAACCGGGTATGGCAGATCGGATTCGAAAGCGCCCAGCGCTTCTTCGATGCCTACGGACACCTCAACGTACCCAGCCGCTACCTCGGCCCCGACCACTTCTACCTCGGCTGGTGGATCGGACGCCAGCGCTCCCTGCACATCAACCACATGCTCCTGCCCGAACGCATCAACAAACTCGACACCCTCGGCATGATCTGGCCCCACCCTCCGCACAGCATCGAACACAAGCTGCAGATCGCCCGCGACTACAAAGCCCGCCACGGCCACCTCGCCCCGCACCCCGAAGAAACCTTCGGCGGGATCCGCCTCGGCCGGTGGATCGCACAGCGCCGCCTAGAAGCAAACAAGCGCACCCTGCCCTACGGCTACCAGCGCGCCCTCAACGAGATCTACCCCTGGTGGAACACCCACTGGCCCAAACACTGGCACCACACCTACGCCCAGGCCCTGGCAGCCGCCCGCGCCGGCAAACTTCCCTTCCCCGCTCTGCGCCCCGACACCGAAGAGACCCCCCTCACTCGCTGGCTCGACAGCCAGATCGATGCCCTCCCCACACTCGACCGCAACCAGCACGAACTTCTGGGCGCACTACCAGTTCGCCACCCCCTGGCCCTGCTCCTGCGGCGCCCCCGCGGCCGCGCAGCGTGGGCCTTCGCCACAGGACTGCGCGCCGCGCGCGCCTTCTGGCGCAGCCACCAGCACCTTGATGTCGCCTACGACTACCTCTGCCCTGACACCGGACTCCGCCTGGCCCCCTGGATCGCTGACAAACGCCGCAACCTATGGCGTCTCACCCAGGAACAACGTCACGCACTCGAAGCCCTCGACTTCCGATGGACTCGGTGACTCCTACCCGCGGCCACGATCAAGTCAGCCCGCAACCTGCACCACCCTGCCGGCTCCCTCTCGGTACCAGCGCTGACGAAGTGGTGACCTCGGTAGCGGTCATCTCCCGCTCCCTCACCTCTACCACGCGACCAACGACGGCAGAAAGTGGAAGCCTGTCAGCCGAAACTGACACCCCGCCAGCAGGCACTGTGCGCAACAGCACGGAAGCGACCTCTGCAGATCGGGCTGCCCGCTTGAACTCGCAGAGCGCACGGCCGCGGTGGGACGAACCTGCCGAGGCCGAAGACCAGGCGGGCGCCGGGCGTCAACCTGCTACCTGTCTCCAGACGCACTGGACAGTGACGCGCTACGCCTGACGGCCATCACTCGCCTGCAGCGGCCTCGCCCGTGCCGTGCGTGAACCGACACTGACTCGCGCCATCCCCTCCGCGCACGACAGAAGCCTCGCTGAGCTGCAAGTCATGGTCGGGGCAGCCGGCCTCAAAGCTCACAGTGCTGGAACGACTCTTCCTGTCCGGTGACATGCGATCTGCCCAGCCGACCGCCCGCGGTGGTGTTTCGACGCCCAGCGCCTAACGGCAGTCTCGATCGAGCCGAGTCCGCGACAAGCCCTCTTCGCTGGCCACGGCTTCGCATCACATAAAGCATGAGCGTTCGAAGGGTGATCCGAAACGCCCTATTCGGCATATGCCATTTTCGGTTTGTGTGCGTGCGCCCTGGTTTTGCTACCGGCGCTTCGACTGGGGCTCGTTAGTGCGGGCCCATGCGCCCTGTAGCACCGTTGCTTCATTGCTGCACGTCAGCGGGGTTCCCTGGACCCGGCCTCCGCGCATGGTCCCTCATCAGGGTCTAATTCTGTAACGGAGTTGACGAATGTGAGGTTGCGGAGCAGAGAGGTGACCTCCCCGCGAGCCAGTAGCATTCGAAGCGCCTCCTTCTCATGGTCACGGTAGTTCGGTCGACGCCGGACGGCGGGTCGATCGATACCGGCCCGGGAGAGGAGGTGGAGTGGAGTGACTGACAACCCGTCTGATGAAGGCGGGTGGCAGAAGCGGATCTGGAAGTACGTCAAGGCCGCATTCGTCTGGCTGACGCTCCAGGGCCTCGCGGCCCTGCTGCGCCGCCTGTTCGATGACGTCCTATAGACGGCAGGTCCCCCTGCAGCAACAGGGGGACCCACTAGAGCCGTAGCTCCACCGCCAGCCCTGCGCCCCCGAAGGCTTCGCACCGAAAAGGGGGTGCAGGGCACCCTCTGTGTTCTGCGGGCGATCGATGGCCAGAGCCTCTTCCGCCGCCTATCACAAAGGTCTCGGCAGTCACCAAGTTCGCGCATTTTGGCTCTCGCGACCAGTGACATGGCCTCTAATTTTACATCGTCGCAGGTGGTGACGGTTCGGTGGGGGATCGGTTCACCCGGCGGAAGGCAGTGGCAGGGTCGCTGAAATGACCCTGCACGAAAAAATGGGGGCGAAGGTGGCGCGCGGACTCAGTGACTTTGATCCTGTGGCCCTGCAGCGACTGCGATGGGGCTTTCCCACCGCCACCGGCAAACCAGGCCTGACCGCTACCGAACTGGCACGACGAGTCGGCATCTCGAAGGCACAGATCGTGGCCTACGAGAACGGCCGTACCGTCCCCGACCCCAAGCGGGTAGCAGAACTCGCGGCAGTCTTCGACGTCCCACCCACCTGCCTCATGCGTACATGGAACAGGGACCACTGGGCGGTCGCCGACCTACGCCGTGCGGCCGCCCTCACCGCGGCCACCGTCACCCAAACCCTCGGAGTCTCCGCCAAGGCCTACCGCAAATTCGAGCAGCAGGGCATCGTGCCGGCCCAACGCCATACCTTCCTCGACGACCTGTCCGACCTTCTCGGAGTCTCCTACTCCGCCCTCGACCGAGCCCTGGACAACATCCCCGCAGTCACCGACCGCAAGGACCAAGCCGCAGAGCTGGTGAGAAGCCTCGCTGAAACCTACGTCCTCCAGGACGGAGCATGGCACCAACCACCCGCCCAGGACCCCCTTGTAGCAGCCCTGGCCAGCCTCTACAGCCGCACGCCACACCGCATTCAGCCCATCCTCGGCCACCTCCTGGGCGAACTCCGTCAACGGGCTGTACTCATCCGGCGCGAGCACGTCGTCGCCAAGTACGACACCGACCCCGCCCGCCAGCACCGAGCTCGCGGCGCCCTTGCCCAGCACAGGCACCGCTACAACAAGGAGATGACACAGGTGGCCGCCTGCCTCGAATCCTTCCACCGCATCGGACAACCCTCCGACGTCTGGCAGGCGTTAGTCGACCTGACCGACCTCAGCGCCGGCCCATCCGGCACCTGGGTGCCACTCACCCTCCTGGCCACCCACGACACCACACAGCTTCTGCCCCGCTTCCTGGTGCGCCAGGAACCCTTCGGCGACATCACCGCCGCCCAGCTCACCACCCAGGGCAACAGCCACCTGCGCGCCTTCCGGGACCTCTACACGACTCTGTACCCGACCGTACGCCCGCCCCGCACCACATCCCGCAGCAGCACACCGGCCCGCACACCAGGCCCCGACCACCACTTCACCCTGCCCGGCTTCACCGAACGCTTCGCCGTACCCCAACGCGTGATGTCCCAGCTCCAACAGGACGCCGACCTGCGCGGCACAGCCGAGGTACCCCTGTCCGGCACCGTGATGCTCACCCTCGGTCCCACCAACACCGGCTCAGTACCCCGCCCGCGCTCCCGCCCAGCGCAAATCACCGTCCCCGCACCCGTGCCGACGGACTGGTCCAAACTCGCCCCGGGACGCCCCCACGCAGGAACCGCAGCAGGACAAGGCGCCGAATCCGGCTCACACCGCGACACGCTGCTCCAGGCGCGCGTCGCCTACACCGTCGTGGAAGTCATCGACCGCCACGCCGTCGGCGCCGAGGCCCCCACGATCGCCCAAAAGACCGGCATCGCCACCGCCCGTCTCACCCCCATCCTCGCCATGCTGTGCGAGGAAGACTTCGCCGTCGAGGTCGCCGAAGGCGTCTACACCCCCGGGCCCGCACTCGACCGCCTCGCAGCCCCCGGCGGCGTCGACCTCCAGCTCAGGCACACACTGTCCCTGGCCTGCGACATCCTCGGCGCCGCCGTCTACTTCTCCCGCTACGTCGACGGCGAAGTCAAGATCCTTCAAATGGCCGACGGGCCGCTCGCCCCCGCAGTCCACGAGTGGGTCGACTTCAAAGCCGCCGCCCACGCCAGCGCAGTCGGCAAATGCCTGCTCACCCAACTACCCCCCGACCTGCGTGCCGACCACCTTTCCCGCCACCGCACCGCCCGGCTCACACGACGCACCATCACCAACCGCCGCCACCTCATCGACACCCTCGAACGCCTGGCCCCCGGCCAGCCCGTCTACGACATCCGCGAATACGCCAACAAAGTGGTCTGTGGAGCCGTCGCAGCCAGCACCGGCAACGAGATCGGCAGCCTCGCCCTCTCCCTGCCCCTGGCAAACGCCCACCGCCTCAAGGCCGCCACCGCCGCCCTGACCCACAAGGCTGTCCCCATCCTGCTGGCCCTCCTGATTTCCCAGACGCCACTCGGCCGTCACACTGGCCTCCAAGCTGGCGCGGAACCCACCCGCAGCACCATCACACCGGCAGCGCTGCGCCGCCTGCGCGCGACCTTCCGCACCCCGCTCACCGACGCTCGGGACATCGAGAACATCGCCCTCAACCCGGTTGTTGGTGCTCACCTCGCCACCGACAGCACGAGCACATCCCTGTACCTCTTTGACGCTCCCGCCGACGCAGTGAGGGCGAGCGAGACGAATGCCCTGGCACTTCCACACACCTACACCGTCAGTGCCGGCGGTCGCACGCATGCCTTCACCAGCGAGCGACACGGCAACGTCCATGGACGCCTTACCGTCTACCGTGCCCACAGGCCGACACCCAATACGGCCTGAACCCCGAAAGAGCCGTTCTCGCTGCTACTGACTGCGGCTTGTCAGGGTGATGCTGGATCGTCGAGGGCGAGGCCGGTGCCTGCTATGAAGCCGTCGAGGGTGTCGGGCCGGTACTGAAGGCGTTTGAGGCGATTGCGGACGAGGACCTCCAGGCGGTCGAGGCCATGACGGCAAGGTTGGCCAGGCTGCGTTTGACGTGCGCCCAGACGCCCTCGACCGGGTTCAGGTCGGGCGAGTAGGCCGGCAGTAGGAACACCGTCAGTCATGCTCGCTCGGCGACGAGGTCTCGCATCCTGCGGGAGACGTGGGTGTTGAGCCGGTCCCAGACCAGAACGATCGGCGCTTTGACCAGCTGATGGATGCCGTCGATCAGCGCGATGAAGTCTCGCTCGCTCATACTGCGCCGCTTGCCTTTGCCTGCGGGTGGGTCCGCAGGCGGTGACACAGCCGGGTCCGGGATCCTGGCCGCATCGCGATCAGCCCGGCTACGGACAGCCGTCCCGAGCGGCGCCCGCTCACCGTCACGACCGGGGTGCGGCCACGCCGGCCCCAGGTCCGTCCCCGGGGCGGTAGACGGGTGAAGCCTGCTTCGTTCTCGAAGCAGACGTAGCCCCCGCAGGCCGCCCGGGCCCCTTTACCTCCGCCCAGGTCGCCTTCTTCCATTCAGTGACGGCCTGTTCGTCGCGTTCGGCGACCAGCCGTTCGGGCACCTGTGGGGAGAACCCGAGCCGGTGTAGCCGCGTGGCACCCGAGACGCTGCAGGAGACGTGGAACTTCCTGCCGATCAGCGTGGCCACCCGTGCAAGCCGAAGCGAGAGCGTGCACCCCGGCACGGCGAGCCTCGCGTCGTTCCACTCTTCGTGGGCAGTGGCCCCGAATCAGTAATGCGTGTAGCTGTGCCGCCCGGCCATGAGCGCCCACACGCTCCAGCCGTACGGCTGGAGGATCTCGTCCATCGGGCACAGGTGCCGACTGGTCGAATGTTCAACGGAGAGTAGTGGAGGTGAGGCCGGATTTGCCC
The DNA here is from genome assembly GCF_044748225.1 of Streptomyces sp. NPDC090021. Lineage (NCBI taxonomy): Bacteria > Bacillati > Actinomycetota > Actinomycetes > Kitasatosporales > Streptomycetaceae > Streptomyces > Streptomyces sp. NPDC090021. The sequence continues at coordinate 130,348 of NZ_JBIVFO010000012.1, forward strand.
ATAGAGGCGGCGGTTGCAGTATCGATTCCTTGCGAATCACCCGAAAGACGCCGGATGATGGGCGGCGTACCCGCGCCTGATCCATCACTCTGTGTGCATGGGAGTGTGGGAAGGTAACGCACGGTGGCTTCTGCTGGCCTCGGGCCTCTGTGCGACCGCGATCGAACTGGGCGCGTTCGGGCTGGCAGATGTTTCGAACGCCCTGACGTATGCGGGAAGACTCAACGGCGTGGTGTTCCTTGCGGGAGCGCTACTGGAAGTTGCGGCTGTCGTCGCTCTGAACATCTTCCGGAAGTCGAGTACGGCGAAGATCTCCGTCGTCGTTGTCCTAGTGGGTGTTCTGGTGTCCCTGCTGGCGAACGTGGTTCTTCTTATCCTTCAGCTGGACGGCTGGAGCTATACGCACTACCTCTGGGTCTGGGCGCTGCTTCTGCCGTGGTCGCTCTGGGCTCTGTGGGAGCTTCACCGCCTGAAGGTGTGGAGCCATATCCCCCACGCCCAGGGCATCGCGGTGGGTGTGATCATCACAGGCGTCCTCGCCGTCGCCAACTTCACGTACACGCAGATCTACCAGCCTTACACCTCGAAGGCCATGCTCACGAACTCGGTTGAGTTCGGGAAAGCTACCGTGACCGCCGGGGGTGTCAGCGTGCCGGTGCGCCTGCGGACTCACAACACGGGACAGGTGGGCGTGTACGTCCTGGGCTCCCTGTACCAGGTGAGTGGGAGAGGAACTTCGTTCGTTCCGGCCCCGCGGAAGCCCTCGGATTGGTTCCAGGACTTCGGCAGTGGGCAGCGGGACTTCATGCGGTACACGAGCGTCAAGGAGAAGGGTTATGAACTCCTTGCGCAGGGACAGTTCATCAGCAGGTCCGGTCCGGTGTACGTGCTGGAGCCCGGCGCGGAGGTTACGACTGAGAAGATCATCCAGTTCCCGGCCGGATCAGGATTCGAGATGCTGGGTGCCACCGCGAACGTCACCTTCGTGCGAAGGGACCGGGTGAAGATCACCGAAAACTACATCGCATCCGGTCGCAGTTCCTGGAACAAGAAGTACAAGTGCTGCTCTGAGCACGTGGCACCGTCATGGGTCGCCAAGAAGGGCGCCGTCCACACCATCCGCTTCCGATCAGGCATCGTCCACAGCAACGCCCTCCTGGAGAACACCAGGGCTCCGCACTATGTCACGCTCTGGTGGGTTCTGAACGAGCCTTCGCTCGAATCCGCCTACGGGCCGGAACTCAAGGCCCTGATCGGGCCGAAGAATGCCCAGAAGGCCGAGCCGACCCCGACCGAAGTGCGGCAGATGAAGGAGCGCTACGGCTTGGCCCATGCTCCCAGCGGAACCGTGCAGAAGACCATGGCGGAACTGCTCAAACCGGAGGCGGACAGTCATTGACCGCGTGCAGCGCCCAGCCCAGCTAAGTGTGGCCGGACCGGTTGAAACTGAGGTGAAGGACGACTGGGTAACCGTGCACGGCAGGACCAGAACACCTCTGAAGTCAGGCCGATGGGCTCTTGAAAGGTGCCTTCCCGTGAGAGCCGGCGGAGCCGGTGCGTCAGGAAGCATGACGTTCAGCCGCGTGCGGTCACAGTGATGTTTACGCCTCTAGTGTTTCAGGGCGGCTGTCGTGGCTGTACGCCAGTGCAGTGTCGCCGTGGAAGAGCGCAACGACCAGACGGACAGTGCACCGGCGCTATCGAGGTTCTTCATGCTCTCCAATAGACGCTGCTCTGACAGGGCGCAGAGTCGGGCGAAGTCTGCAAGCTCAGCGCTTCCGCAGGTACTGCTGGGAGAAGCATTGGCAGTAAGTGCCACAGCTGTCAGCTGCACCGCTGCTGGCTGTGCGCGGGTAGCGGGGGAGTGGGCAGCGCGCAGCGCCAGATCGGCTGCCTGTGCCCGCAGGGCACGGCCCGGCGCCTGAGTGAGGACCGTCGCGTCCAGCAGCTGTGCCTGGTGGCCTCCGGAGGGCACCAGCGTGTGGCGAAGCCACAGGTGCTGTTCCAGCTCTTCCCAGGCGCCGGCTTCCCCTCCGTTCAGGACCATGCCGCGTAGGAGACCAGTCGGCATCCGCACGCTCCCGTACCGATCCGCGCGCAGCGCGCACTGCAAAGCAAGGAGGCGGGCCTGCGGGCTTACGGACGGCGGGAGAGCGGCCGCGAGGTACGAGAGCATGTCGCGGATCCGCTCCTGGCAGCCGATCCCTGAGGGTGAGGGGAGCCGGCGCCGTCTGCTCCGAACGGGCGGGGGGCAGGCTGGCGTCTCGGGGACAACAGCTGCGTCGTGGGTGGCGGCGGCGCAGTTGGTGCAGACATCGGCCAGCCGCCACAGGCGCCCGCCGCGCTCGCGGGTCAGGACGAGGACGACCGGACCTCCGCAGCCGCGGTGGCGGGGGTGCCATCGGCAGCCCCGTTCGTGGCACTGGCAGGTCCGCAGATGCTGCGGCAGTGCATCCGTCCTGGCGTGCCCGGCCAGGTGAGCCAGTGCGGCCGAGCGGGCTGTTGCACCACGTACTCGTGAGGTCGTCGGACCGCACTGGGGGCAGGCGAGTTGAGGGCCGTGGGGCTGCGGCCGCAGTTCCACGGTCCACGTGCGCCGCACTGCCACGTGGGGCATCCAGAGCCTCATTGGCCGGCCTTCCTTCTTGACCGTCAGGTTGAGCCGTAGACGGGCCGCCACCGGGGAGTCGGGCGACGGCCGCACCGTAGTGCAGACATCTGCCCTGCGCGAGGCTGGTGTCACCTGCGGAAATAGGGCAGAGGTCTGCACTGACAGGGCAGGGGTCTGCACCGTCCGATGGTGGGGTGACGATCTTGCCGCCCGAACCGAACCTCGACGCGCTCCGCATGAAGCTCGCGCGCCTTAGGGGTGAGCGCGGCTGGACCTACGACGAACTGGCCAGCCGGACTGGCTTGTCCAGGCGCACCCTCATCGAAATCGAGCAGGGCCGCACCACCGGCTCCCTGCCCACCTGGCACACCCTCGGCCACGTCTTCGACGTCCCCCTCGGCGGCCTCTTCGCAGCACTCTGCGACGGCCACACACCGCCCGGCGGCGAGGACCAGTAAGCCTCGAATTCTCCTACCTACAGACCACCCGAACCGGTGATGCAGGCGAAACGGGTGATCGATGCCCGAACGCACACCCACCGCGGTTGGGCCGGTCGGGCGACAGTACCGGTGCGGAACCTACAAGCGCAGCGTGTCGGGTGGAATCTTCGCGGCCATGCGCTCCACCCACACCCCATCGGGTCGCCTCCGGGACAGCAGCTCACTCTGGCAGCGCCACCACGCACTGCGCCGTGCCACGGACAGCCCCACCCACCTGCTCCGCACGGCGCAAGGCGGCCCGTGTGGCCACTGCGGCAACCACGTCCACTGGTACTGGAGCATCGAACACCAGCCCATCTGTCTCCATCCGCACGAACTGCCCACCGCAGCCGTCCCCGAAGTCCACCGCTGGCACATTGGCGGCGGGATCGCCTACCCGGCGGGTGACGGAAGCCCCTGGTGCCGCATCACCCACCGCACCCTCTGCCCGGCACTCGACACCCCCAGGCCACTGACACTGCACCTCGCCAGGCTGCGCCAGCACCTTGCCCTGGAGACCCGCCGTCGCCTCGATGCCGGCACCTTCACCCCACCCGGCCGAGAACCCTCTGCCGGATTTCGGACCCTGCCGCTGTGCCAGCCTGCCAGGCCCGTCGTGGACCTTCTCGGCAGCCGCTACCTCGCCACACAGCCCATTGCGGAGATCCGATGCGTTGCCCAGACCCGCAGGCACACCCGCTGCCTGAACCGCGTCCTCGCACTCCGGAAGTCGCACGGCACCTGGAGGCTCGCCACCCTCCTGCCGGTACTGCCCGCAGTCGAGATCGCCGTCTACGACCTCGGACACCTAGCCCACGCCGAACAGCAACGCTGGCGTGCCCAGCACTGCCCCACCCACGCCCTGATCCCCGAGGTCGCAGACATGGTGCCGGAGGGCTGGGAGATCTTCGACCCCCTGCTTCACCGCCAGCACATCGCCACCCGGCTGCCCGCCGGCCGCGCCCGGCACCGCCGACGAGGGTGAACGTCACCCTGAGGCCGCGGCACCACACCCAGCGGAGAAGACCCCGACGTGCCGTGAGGATCCCCGTCAGTCTGTGTCGACGTCGCACTGATCCCAGCGGCTCACCGCGCTGCAGCAGCCCACCAACCGCCCCTGCCCACGCGACGGAGCGACCACGTGCTCAACCCCACGGACGAACAGACCCACGCCGCCGACCGCTTCCGCGCCGGCGACCACATCGCACTCCAAGCTGGGGCGGGCACAGGCAAGACGACCACCCTGGCCCTGCTCGCCACAGGAACCAGACGCCGCGGCCGCTACCTCGCCTTCAACAAAGCCATCGCACTGGACGCCGCCAGCCGCTTCCCCGCCCGCGTCACATGCAAGACCGCACACTCCCTCGCCTACGCCGCGGTCGGCCACCGCTACCGATCCCGCCTGGGCAGCGCACGCCAGCCCAGCTGGAAGACCGGACAAGCCCTCGGCATCACCAAACCCGTTCGCGTCGGAGACAACGACCTCTCAGTCAAAGTCCTCTCCCACACCGTCCTGAAGACCCTCACCAAGTTTTGCCACTCAGCAGACCCCGCCATCACCAGCCGGCACATCCCACACCTGCGCGGCCTGGACAACGCCGACCACCACCAACAACTCGCCGCCGCCGTACTCCCGTTCGCCCACAAGGCCTGGAAGGACCTGCAGCGCCCGGAACAGGGCGTCGTCCGCTTCGAACACGACCACTACCTGAAGATGTGGGCCCTCTCCGAGCCGAAGATCGACGCCGACTTCCTCCTCCTGGACGAGGCGCAGGACACCAACCCCGTCGTCGAGCAGGTCTTCACCGCCCAGCGCGGACACGCCCAACTCGTCATGGTCGGAGACTCAGCCCAGGCCATCTACGGCTGGCGCGGCGCCACCGACGTCATGACCCGCTTCGACGGCACCCCCCTCGCCCTGACGCAATCCTTCCGCTTCGGCCCGCACCTCGCCCGCGAAGCCAACCGATGGCTCGCCCTCGCCGGAGCACCCATCCGCCTCCAGGGCACGGACACCATCCCCACCCGACTCGACACCGTCGAGACCCCCGACGCCGTCCTGTGCCGCACCAACATCGGCGCCATGACCCAGGTTCTCACCCACCTCCAGGCCGGCCGCCGCGTCGCCCTCACCGGCGGCGGGGAAAGCCTGCGCAGCCTCGCGCTCGCCGCCCGCGACCTGAAGAACGGCCGTCCCACCAGCCACCCTGAACTCTTCCTCTTCCCCTCATGGGGAGAACTTCAGGACTACGCCGCGTACGACCCGGCCGGCGCCGACCTCCAACCCTTCGTCGACCTGATCGACACCCACACCCCCGACGCCCTCCTGACCGCAGTCAGCCAACTCGTCGACGAACAGCACGCGCAGGTCACCGTCTCCACAGCCCACAAGGCCAAAGGCCGTGAATGGCCAACGGTCCAGATCGGCAACGACTTCAGGCCACCCAAGGACGGTGAGGAATCCGACGCGCAAGGCCGCCCCGTACCCGGCCCCATCGACGAGACAGAGGCCCGCTTGGCCTACGTCGCGGTGACCCGGGCCAGAGGCTGTCTCGACCTCGGCGGACTGGCATGGGTACATGATCACCCCAACGGAAACCCCGAGTGACACGGTGCCAGGTGCAACCAGTCTTCACCTCCCCGCTCGCCGCCCTGTTCGGCGACGAGACCACCGACATCGCAGCCCAGGAAGCAGCCCGCACAGAGCTCCCCCCGACCCTGCCCCGTTCCCCATCCATCTGGAGATGCACCGCGGGTGGCCCGTACGGCCTGAGTACTCGGCCCTGGTTGGCTCGATGAGCGCTGGCCTTCCCGTCACGCGCTGAAGCACAGCCGCCGCACCTGCCCGGACTGCGCTACCCAAGCGCTTCACCGCGTGCGAAGGCCCGCCGCCTGAGTCTCTTGGCCGGAGCAGGACGGCGGGCCTCTCCCAGACACGGAAAAGATCCGCACCCGTCTGAATGCCAACGCCACACCACCTGTGGGCGCTGGCGAACTGTCTAACGATGATTCCAGCTGAGGTGTTTAGTCCAGGACATGTGAACTTGTCCACTGCACAAGGACCTTGGCCGAACGGTGTGACCAGTCCCACACTGTGAGGTGTCAGCCTCGCGGGGCTTTCCGCCGGAGTCCTTGGCCGGAGCGCGGTGAAAGGCCCTCTCAGACAAGGGAGTTCACGCCATGCGACATTCTCTGCACCCGTCCGGCACGCCGATCCCACGTTACGTCCAAGCGATCGTGCTCGTGGTCATCATCCTGTTGGCGACGGCAGTGTCCATCGCCGTGCCGACCCCGGCGGTTGCGGCCAGCACCGCGGCTCTCGTCCAGGCCGGAGCCACATTGTGGATCGTTCTGTACCGCCTCGGCGCCCCAGCGATCGAGGGGTAATGCCAAAATCGGCATCACCGGTCCCCCACCCCCCGGGCGGGGGACCGGCGTATGGAAGCCGAAGCATGGTGCGGTGCGTGGAAGATGCCAAGGCCGGCGACGGCGAGGCCTTCGCGCAGCTCTACTCTGCCTACGGCGAAACGGTGTACCGGTACGTCTACTACCGGGTCGGCGTCCCATCGCTCGCTGAAGACCTGTGTAGCGACGTATTCGTTCATGCATTCCGGCGCCTGAATACGTTCACTTGGCAAGGCCGCGACTTTGGCGCCTGGCTGGTTGCCATCGCTCGCAACCTTGTGGCCGACCACTTCCGCTCGCCACGGTTCAGGCGAGAGGTGACGACAGGCGAGATCCTGGACAGCAACGAAATCGAACGAAGCCCCGAAGACATCGTCATCGAGAGCTTCCGCAACAGTGCCCTGACCGACGCACTCAACCGGCTACCCTGCCGCATGCGGCAGGTCACCTGGCTTTGGGCACTTGGCACCCCCACAGCTCGCATCGCTCAGCAGATGCGCATCAGCCCCAGCACAGTCCGGGTCCACCTCCACCAGGCGCGTCAACGCCTCGCCGCCGACTCTGTCCTGGCCCAAAATGACGGCGCAGTGGTTCACAAGGCACGAGTTCCTGGAGAACAACTCGATCCTGGACCAGGGCTGGAAGGCCATCCCCCTCCCTGGCCCCGGCAGCACTGACAGGGTGCGGCCCTGGAGGCGTTCCCCGGGACCGTACCGCCCAGATACTCAGTGGAAGGCCGCCGTCATCCCTCGCGGCGGCGCACGGCCCGGAGCGCGACCTCGTACGCCATCCCACCGAGCGTGCCCTGCGCTTCTGGGCCGCGGTGGAGGATTCCAGCGATGCCTTAGAGGCCCTCGCCGCGAAGGGAGGGGCCGCCGGGAATGTGCAGACCTCCGAGGTCAGGAAGGCCGGAGCGGCGTACCGGGAGACGACATGTAAGGGTTGACGAAGAACTGGGCGATGAGTTTCCGGGCGCTCGAGGTCGAGCGGTGCACGCAGAACCGACGCTGAGGTAGGAACGGGTGACGGGCACGGGCCGTCGGCACACACCGGCCGTGATGGGATTGCTGAGGGGGCTTTGTTCACCAAGTCTGTTGGCGAGGCAGTAGAACCAAGCCCGCGCCGGTTCCTCCTTCGGCACCGGTATCACCGCCGTCGGTGCTGGCGGGCTGTGGCTGCCGTACCAGGCGTGGTACCTGCCCCGGTACAGCATCACCGTGGAAGCGGTCCGGGTCTCGGACACCAGCGACCTGCTCGGCAGGTCCGGCAACTACACCTACACGGACACGAGCGGGACGAGCCACCGCATGTACGTGAAGGGCAGCGCCGCCACCGTGCCCATCGCCTACCACCCGACGAAGCCGGCCACCGCCGCCGTCTGCCACTCCTGGGGCCGCAAGTTCTGGGACACGGTGTTCGGCCTGGGCGTCCTGCTCTTCGGACTCGCCCTTCTGGCTGGGGCCGTTGCGCTCGCGGTCGGCACCTTCCTGGGCGAGTACGCCGACGCCACGCTCCCAATGACGCAGCCAGTTTGAAGTCGGCGTGCCACAGGCGGCGCCGAAACCGACAGCGCGGGGCGGTACGAGGATCCGCAGTTGCAGCGGGGCGGCGGGCCGTGCTGGCGCGGGTTCTGCCCCGCGGCCGCAATGGGTGCGGCAGCTGGCCAAGGGGCAGCGTCGCCAGCAACGCCCACTCGATGGCTTGGTATGACTTCGTCCTGCCCCACCTGTGGCCCAATAGCTCAGCAGCGGGCGGCTGTCCTCGGTCAGGCTGATCTCGCTGCGTGATTTGGACGACCACGAGTTCAGAGGGTGGGGTGCTCCACGGGTTGAGGGGGCGCACCGCCCGGCAGGCCCGGGACGCAGGGCGCCCGGCTGCCCACCCTTCAGCAGGAGCCGTCGCTCGCCGCGGCGGTGATGTGGTGGTCCTGGCGGAGGAACGGGAAGCGGCTGTCCGGGTCCACCCGCGTCATGGTGATGCGTATGCAGTACTCCTTGTCGGTGTCGTCGGTCGAGACGGTGTACCGGTGCGTGTCGCCCGCCATGACGGCACGGGACACGTCGAGGCCGAGCCCGGGCCCCGTGCCGCTGTCCTCGACCGCGTCCCTGATCAGGGTTCCGAGTTGCATGTCGGGGCTGACGTACTGCGTGCTTCCGTTGAGATTCGCGGCGCCCCGGTAGACAGCCGTGCGCAGTTCGCTCTCGCTCCACCGGGAGCTGTTCCAGAAGCCGATCATGGCGCCGATGGCGATGAACGGCGTGATGACTATGAGCGCGAGGCCCACCGGGTTGCGGTGGTTGTACACATACCGGCTGGTCCCCCAGTTGCTTCGTACGAAGACGGGTTCCCCAGTCAATGATCCTCCTGGGTTTCGGGGCAGTGCTGATGCCATGGCTTTCAGCAGGAGCCCTCGGTGACGGTCGCGATGACATGGTGGCGCTCGAGGGCGGCCGGAAAGGGTGCGCCGGAGGCTACCGGCGTCAAGATCAGGCGCATGCAGAACACCGTTCCGGTGTTTTCCGTGGAGATCCTGTAGCCGGCGACACCATTGCCTTGGACGCTCAGCCCATGGCCCGGACCTGTGCCGGTGTCCAGGACGGCGTTGCGAACCAGGTCCTCCTGGGACGTGGCGCGGCTTGCGTAATGGGGTTTGGCGTTCAGGGTGCCGGCGGCTTGGTAGACAGCCGTGCGAAGTTCGCCCTCGCTCCAGTGCCAACTGCTGTAGAGCGAGTAGAGGACACCGGTCGCGACGATCGGCGCGATGACGATGAGGGCGCGGCCCACGGGATTGCGAGAGTTGTACACGTACTGGCGGGTCCGTGCGTGTCGTATGAAGACAGCCTCGTCATTCACGGATCGTCCCTGACGTCCTCGGGGCCGCGCGCTTCATGCAGTCGTCCTTTCTCCGAGGAAGTCGTTCCGGGCCAGCGGACCCGGTGGCCGTCACCTGGACCAGGCCTCGCGATGGCCAGGAGGGCTCCGAGAGCACATCCGGACAGGAGCTGTCTGGCCCAAGAGAAGTCCGAACTGCGCCTCGATCGCGTTCGCCCACGAGGCGTTGGTCGGGGTGAGGCACAGCTCGACCTTGTTCTTCTTCGCCCATCCCCTGATCCGCCAGTTCTTGTGGGCGACTCCATGATCACGTAGATCGGAGCGCCGTCCGGGCGGGCCGCGCGGATTGTTCGCAGCTCAGCCCAGGTGGGGCTGCTGCCCTTGCGGCGACGGTTGACGCCCCACAAGGTGTCGTCGCAGACCGAGAGCGTGTGCGACTTCAAGAGAACGCGAGTACTGGGCCGGCCTCACCATGGGGCTGGCCGCATATAGGAGGTCTCCACGAAACGAGGGGATTGACATCCTTGACCAGATCCGCTCCAGGTGAACACATGAGTGCCAGTAGGCAACCCCTGGGGGTGGTTGTCCACTTGAGGAGCTTACGAGGGCCGCCCTGGGCGTCGGCGGTTCGCCGCAGCCGGAGTGATCATTCTCACGCGCATCCCGCCGGCTGTGGATCGGCCGTAATGACTTAGGGGCATTTTTCAGCCACGACTTCAGGGGGTCCAGCCTTGCCGCTCGGTGTGGACATTGCGGAGAGTCTGTGAAGGGCTCTAGGAATAGCCCCACTTGTAGGTTTCTTGTGGGGGATCTCCGTGCGTGTTGCGCGTTCGCTTGTTCTCGCTGTGGCTTTCGTCATGGCGATCTTGGCCGGTACTGAGCAGGCGGCGACGGCCGCAGTCCGATGGGTGGCCGACAAGAGGGTTCCCGCGCCGGGCGAACGTCCCAAACAGGCATGGGGATCGGCACGTGGGCTGGGACACGATGCTCCCAGCGGGGCGACCGACGCCGTGGCGAACGATGGTCGGGGCGGCGTGCAGGCGGCTCCGGACGAGCTCCCGCCCGCCGGTGGGGTCAGCCGCCCTGACCTGGACGGACGGCCGGCTCCCGAGATGCCGAGAACCAGTCCGGCAACTGCTCCGGCGGTCGCGGCGCCAGCCGGCTTCGACTCGAAGCGCAGCGTCGAGCTGCCCGGTGAGCGCGCCGAGCGCGCCAGGACGTACCACAACCCCGACGGCACGAACACCACGCGCTTTTTCGACGAGCCGGTCAACTTCCTCTCATCCGATGGAAGTTGGCGCCATATCGATTCCTCGCTCGCGCGTTCCGCAGGGGTCAAGGCGATGACCGCTTCCGGCTCAGGCTGGGAGGCACGTTCCACCGATGACCTCATCTACTTCTCGGAGTACGCAGACGGCAGCCCGTTGGTGCGCATGGGCGTCAACGAAACCTTCTCCGTGGGCTACGGAATCGAGGGTGCCCGGCACGCGCAGGGCGTTGTCGAGGGCAGCACTATCACTTATCCCGAGGTGCGGCCGTCCGCGGACGTCACGTTGGTGGCCGGCGGCGACTCGGTAAAGGAAATCCTGGTCCTCAAAGATCGCAATGCTCCTACCCAGTGGCGGTTCCCTCTCGCCCTGGCGGGTCTGACGGCCCGGCTGGACGGACACGGCGGCATCGCGTTCGTCGACGCCCAGGGCAAGCAGCAAGGCTGGATGCCGTCCGGATGGATGGAAGACTCCAACCTGGGCGAGCGATCCAACGAGGGCGCCATCTCGAATGGCGTCACCTACGGGCTTGCCGAGGATGCCGGCCGTCAAGTGCTGGTGGTCACCCTGGACGAGAAGTGGCTCACGGCCCCGGAACGCGTCTTCCCTGTCAAGGTCGACCCGCCGATGTCCGCGCGTGCGACCTCGTCCACGTACGTGGACGCCAAGCACAACACCAACTTCGCTAACAGCCCGGACCTCAAAGTCGGTACCCACAGCGGCGGCGGCAACAAGGCGGCTTCCTTCCTCCGCTTCGACAACGTTCAGAGCAGCCTGAGCAATGCATGGATCGTCGAGGCGAACCTGGCGCTCTACAACTCCTGGTCGTACTCCTGCGACGCACGCCCGGTGACTGTGCATCCCATCACCTCGAACTGGTCGGAGAGCACGACGTCGAGCTGGCCGGGGCCTGCCACCGGCCCGGCGCTGGCATCCAAGTCGTTCGCGCATGGCTGGCGTCCGCTTGGGACAAATACGTGGTCGTGCGGCCCTGCCTGGGAATCCATCCCGCTCGGCGCGGAAGGCCGCCAACTGGTGGATGACTGGACCCACGGACGCAAGCCGAACTACGGCCTCGCCGTCAAGGCATCCACCACGGACTCCAGAGCATGGAAGCACTTCGACTCCGACGACACCACCACCGGCAAGCCGAGCCTCGACGTCATCTGGACCAAGTACGGCGCCACCTACGAGCTCGGCGGGTTCGCCACCCCGATGACGGCGACGACCGAGGGCACCTTCAAGGTCAAGGTCACCAACAAGGGCCAGCAGACCTGGGCCAAGAACAGCAGCTTCAAACTGAGGTACGACCTCTACGACGCAGCAGGTAACAAAGTCGGCGGCGACTACTGGAGCAAGATCCGCTGGACGGACATGCCCCACGACGTCCAGCCGGGCGGTTCAGCAACCCTCGACGCCAGGATCGCCCCGCTGTCGCCGGGGACATACACCATCGCCTGGACCATGGACGAATACGGTGTCAGCTCCTTCGCCGCACAGGGGGTGCCGTCGGCCGCCGTCAAGGTCCATGCGGTCAACATCCCACCCCACCTGACCGGCGCCAACCCTCCCAGTGGCACGGTCAGCGACACCCTCACACCGACACTGTGGGCCGCCGCAGCCGACCAGGATCTCTTCCCCAGCGCTCTGACCTACCGGTTCGAGGTCTGCGAGGTGGAGGGCCGGGAAACGCGAAGGAACTGCCGTCAGTCCGAGCTTGCGTCCGCACAGAGCTGGACGGTGCCGGCCGAATGGCTGAGCTGGTCCAAGACGTACGCCTGGTACGCCTACGCCCACGACGGACAAGGCACCTCGGCACGCCCGGGGCCCTCGCTGCTGACCACCCAGGTGCCACAGCCCGTGATCACCTCGCACCTCGGCGGCGCAGACAGCGGGCGCGGGTTCGGGGAACGGGCCGGTAACTACGTCACAGCGGCCACTGATGCGTCGGTGTCGGTCGTGGGACCGGAGCTTGCCGTCGTACGCACCTATAACTCGCAGGACCCCAGGACCGACAATGCCTTCGGCGCAGGCTGGGCCACCCGCTGGGACATGCGGGCCAAGCCCGAGCCCGATAGCAGCGTCGTGATCACCCTCGCCGACGGCAGCCAGGTCCGCTTCGGGCGCAACTCCGACGGTTCCTTCAGCGCGCCTTCCGGTTCAATGGGCGTCCTCGCTGCGGTGGACGGCGGGGGCTGGACGCTGCGTGACGCGAGCGGCGCCCTCTACTCCTTCGACACGACCGGCCTGCTGACGAAGATCAAGGACGGCTATGGCCGTGAACAGCAACTGACCTACACCAACGGCAAGGTCACCAAGGCCACCGATTCCCTCTCGGGCCGTTCCCTGTCCTTCGCCTGGAGCGGCAACCACGTCAGCGCGGTGTCCACCGACTCGGTCAGCCCCGGGGCCCCCGCATTGAGCTGGACCTACTCCTACACGGCGGGCCGCTTGGTGAAGGTCTGTCCGCCGACCTCGGCCACCGCTTGCACGACGTACGCCTATACGCCCGGCTCCCAGTACCGGAGCCTGGTGCTCGACGCCGCTCCGATCGGCTACTGGCGACTGAACGAGTCCGAGGGTGAGACCGCGACCAGCGAGGCAGTCTCCCGCACCGGCCTCAACGCCGGCCGCTACAGGGACGTCGGCTTCAGCGCCACCGGTGCGCTGACGGCCACCAACAACAAGGCCTCCTCCTTTAACGGCACCAACTCCTACATCGAACTTCCCGAGGCCGCATTGGCGCCCTCCAAGCTGCTCACCGTCGAGGCATGGTTCAAGACCACTACGTCCGGTGGTGTGCTGGTCGGCTTCCAGAACAACCGTCTCGGCGAGCCGACCTACCGCTACAGCCCGGTGCTGGCCATCGACTCCCAGGGCAAGCTCAGGGGCGCCTTCGAACAGTCCGACGGCTGGCACGATCCGTTGTCCTCGGCAGGACCGGTCACCGACAACGCCTGGCACCATGCGGTCCTCACCAGCACTGGCACCAGCCAGACGCTCTACCTGGACGGCCAGCCGGTCGGCACCCGGACCGGCCCTGTCGACCACGCGAACAAGACCTTCGCGTATCTCGGTGCCGGCCAGTCCTCCGTGGAGTGGGACGGGACCAACGTTTGGGGTGTGCGCCACTACTCCGGCCTCATGGACGAGGTCGCCATCTACCACCGGGCCCTTGACGCCGGCACCATCCGGTCCCACTACGAGGCCCGCACCGGAACAGCGAAGCTGACCAAGAGCACACTGCCGTCAGGCCGGACCGGAGCGGAGGTCGTCTACGACGGCAACACCGAGCGCGTCACCCAGGTCAAGGAGATCACCGGCGGCACCTGGCAGATCTCCGCCCCCACCTACACCGCCGGCTCGCAGGCGTACGCCGACGCCGTGCGGGCGAGCGGGGCCGTCAACTACTGGCGCCTGGGCGACACCAGCGGGGCCATGGCGGCAAACGACATATCCAGCGGTGGTGACGGTTCCTACCGCGACGGTGTCACCCTCGGCGGCGTCGGAGCCTTCATGGACGGTGACGACGGCTCGATCACCCTCGACGGCAAGCGCGGCGCGATCTCTGTGCCAGGTGAATCGCTCACCGGGGCGACGTCCCTGTCCGTGGAGCTGTGGTTCCGCACCGACAAGTCGAACAGCGTCCTGCTCGGCCTGCAGAACACCGAGCTCGGCATACAGCCCCAGAACTGGAACCCGAGCCTTCTTATCGACGGCGAGGGCAAACTGCGCGGCCACCTGTGGCACGGCTCGTACGACTCGCCGATCACCAGCGCCCGCGCGGTGACAGACAACGCCTGGCACCACGTCGTCATCACCGGCGGCCCCACCGGCCAGACCCTGTACCTCGACGGGGCCAAGGTCGGATCCCTTGCCGGGGCGGTCACGCCCGAAACCCTCGCTCACGCCTACCTCGGCGCCGGCTACTCCAGTTCCACCTGGGACGGCCAGCCCGACGGCACCAAGCACTTCTCCGGGCAGCTCGACGAAGCCGCCTTCTACACCAAGGAACTCAACGCCCAGACCGTCGCCGACCACTACAAGGCCCGCACCCGCCTGGTCACCGGTGACGGAGACCGCTACCGCGGTGCGGTTCTGGCCGACGCACCGGCCGGATTCTGGCGCCTGGACGAGACGAGCGGCACCCAGATCGCGAACAAGGTCGCGGTCACCGGGGGAACCGGAACCTCCACCAAGGCCACCCCCGGCACGAACGGAGTCTTCGGGGTAGGGGACGGCTCAGCCCTGCAATTCAACGGCGACGGATACGCCGAACTGCCTTCTGCCCACCGCGCGGCCCCGGGCATGTCCATCGAACTGTGGTTCAACACCACCAAGCCCGGTGTCCTGTTCAGTTCGACGCAGAAGAAGCTGTCCGACCCCACGGCGGGCACTGGTACCTACACACCGGCTCTGTACGTCGGCGCCGACGGCAGACTCCGCGGCGAGTACTTCTCTCCCGGCGTAGCCGCTCTGAACACCTCGCCCGAGCCGGTGACGGACGGCCAGTGGCACCACGTCGTCCTCAATGCCAACGGCGGCACCCAGAGCCTCTACCTCGACGGCACGCAGATTGCGTCAAGGACCGGTGCCCCGCACAGCTACCAGTCGGAGCAGCACACCTTCATCGGTGCCGGCTTCACCAAGCACTGGCCCTCATCACCCGGTGACGGCATCAGCTACTTCACCGGGCAGATCGACGAGGTCGCCGTCTACCAGCGCCCGCTGACCGCAGAGCAGGTCGCCGGGCACTACAACGCCCGTAGCCGGGCAGGGGGATCCACCCTCGGGGCGACGGTGACCGTCACCGACCCGACGGGTGCCAGGACCAGCACCACCTACGATGCCGTACGCGGACAGCGGAAGGTGGCCGCAACGGATGCCGCGGGCGGGGTGACGACGTACGCCTACGACACGGGCGGTTTCCTCCGCACTGTGACGGACCCCAACGGCCACTCCACTGTCACCGGCCACGACAAGCGCGGCAACACCGTCTCGACGACCACCTGCCGTGACGCCGACTCCTGCTGGACGGCTTACGCGAGCTACTTCTTCAACGAGGACAACCTGCTGGACCCGCGTAACGGTAAGCGCACCGCAGCGCGGGACGCCCGCTCCACCGGCCCCAGCGACAATGGCTACAGGACCGTAACCAGCTACACCTCCAGCGGACTGCCCTTCGCCGTCCAGCTCGCGGACGGCCGCCAGACACTCACCACCTACACCACCGGAACCGAGCCGGCGGTCGGAGGCGGCACCGTCCCGCCCCGCCTTGTCGCCACCCAGAAGACACCCGGCGGTGCCACCACCAAGTACGCGTACTACGCCAGCGGTGACATCGCCCAGACCACCGCTCCCTCCGGCCTGGTCACGAACTACACCTACGACGGTGTGGGCAGGAAGGTGACCGAGACCCAGGTCTCCGCCACCCACCCGGGCGGTGCCACCACCACTTACACCTACAACGGCCTGTCCCGGATCAGCTCCGAAACCGGCCCGGGCGTGAAGAACGAGATCACCGGCACCACTCACACCGCCCGCATCAACCGCACCTTCGACGAGGACAGCAACCTCCTCACCGAAGCCACGGAGGACACCACCGGCGGCGACGCAGCCCGCACCACGGCCTACCGCTACAACGCGCTGGGTCTGAACGAGAGCGTGACGGATGCAGCGGGCAACGAGACGACGTTCGGCCACGACGCACTGGGCCGGGTCACCCGTGAGACCGACCCCGAGGGCAATGTCACCACGCACACCTTCACTCCGCGCGGCCAGTTGGCCGAATCGGTCCTGAAGGGCTGGACGGGCGACCCGTCGGGCCAGCCGCGCGACCTGGTCCTCGTCTCCCACGCGTACGACCCCGCAGGTCGGCTCGCCTCTAGCACCGACGCGATGGGCGCCACCACTGCCCGGACCTACTACGACGACGGCCTCCCCGCCACCGCTACGGCCCTGAACGTCACCCAGGCGGACGGCTCCAAGCGCGACATCATCCTGGAGGCCAACACCTATGACGGCGCCGGGCACCTCACCCGCCGGACAGAGCCCGGCGGCCGGACCAGCGTGCACACCGTGGATGCCACAGGTCGGACGACCCGTACCGTCCTCGACCCCAACGGCCTGAACCGCATCGCGGACTTCACCTACGACAATGACGACCGCGCCACCGAGACCGCCCAGTCCATCGACGGCGCCGGCAGAAAGCTGACCACCACCACCCAGTACGACGTGGCAGGCAACCCGGTCAGGCAGACCATCACCGACGGAACCGACACCCGGGTCACGTCCACCACCTACGACCAGCGCAACCTCCCACTGACCAAGGTCACCCCGCGAGGCCACACCACCACCCACCGGTACGACGTCCTCGGCCGCCTGGTCGAAACCATCGCCCCGCAGGTCCTGGCCGAGGAGAACGGCGGCACGGCCACCGCGGTCAACCCCAAGACCCTCAACGGCTACAACACCTTCGGCGAAGCCACCGGAGCGCGTGACACACGCGGACTGGTAACCCGTACCGAGACCGACAAGCTGGGCCGCCCGGTCACGGTCACGCTGCCCTCTTACACGCCGCCCGGCTCGACCACCGCCGTCACGGCCGTCGCACGTACGACGTACGACAAGCGGGGCAACCCCGCCTCCATGACCGACCCGCTGGGACGCGCCACCTACTACGCCTACGACCAACTGGGCAACCTGATACGCACGACGGAGCCGGCCGTGGCCGGCGCGCAGGGGCTGGCAGCCCCCGGCGCCACCACCTTCAGCGGCACGTCGACGGACCTGTCCGGCGGCGGCGTCACCACCCACACCTGGACACCGACCGGTCTGCCGCTCTCGACGACCGACCCGACCGGAGCACGCACCGAGGCGACCTACGACGAACTGGGCCGCAACCTCACCACCACCACGATCGAACGCAAGCCCGCCCTGCAGAACCTCGTCACCCGCTACACCTGGGACGACGCCGGCAACCAGACAGCCTCTACCACGCCGGCCGGCCGCCGAACCACGGCCGAGTACAACATGGCCGGCCAGGCGCTGAAGATCACCGACCCGCTCGGCGGTGCCACCCGAGCGGCCTACGACGGCCTCGGCCGCCAGACCGAGTCCAAGGACGCCACCGGCCGCCGCACGGTCACCGCGTACGACGTCCTGAACCGTCCCACCACCGTCACCGACTACGGCACGGGCGCAAACCCACTGAGGTCGGTGACGGCCGAGTACGACGCGGACGGAAACGCCACCGCATCGGTATCGGCCACCGGCACCCGCCGCACCTACACCTACGACGCCCTCGGCCGCATGACCATACAGACCGAACCGGTCACAGCCTCCGACTCGATCACGACGACCTTCGGCTACGACGCGGCGGGCCACCGCACGCGCCTCACCGACGGCCGCGGAAAGACCACCCACTACACCTTCAACACCTGGGGCCTACCGGAATCGACCATCGAGCCGGCCACCACCGCACACTGGAACCCCGACGTCCGCACCTGGACCAACATCTACGACGCAGCCGGTCAGCTCACGACCGAACTGCTGCCGGGCAACGTCAAGCGGACCAAGAGCTATGACGCCCTCGGCCGCCTCACCAGCGAGACCGGCACCGGGACCGCCGTAGCCACCCGGCCGCGCACCCTGTCCTACGACCTGGCCGGCCGCATGACCGGCGTCGGCGGCGACGGAATCCTCGCCGGGAACACCTACACCTACAACGACCGCGGCCAGCTTCTCTCCACCTCCGGTCCGGGCGGCGCCTCGTCCTACACCTACGACGCGGACGGCATGATGACCTCCCGCACCGACGCGGCGGGTGCGACGGCCTTCACCTACGACGGAGCCGGCCGCCTCGACACCACCACAGACCCGCTGACCGGAACCCGTCTCCGCAGCGCCTACGACGCGGCCGGACGTCCGCTCGCCGACGAGTTCGCCCGCCCCGGAACAGGGGACCAGTACACAGTCAGTGCGAAGCGCTCGTACACCTACGACGGTCTGGGCCGCCTGGCCAAGGACGCGGTCACCCGCACGACCGGCGGGACCGAGGTCCAGGGCACGGCATACGAGTACGACCTCGACGACCGCCTGGTGAAAAAGACGGCCACAGGCACAGCCGGTGCCGGAGCCCAGTCCTACACCTATGACCTGGCCGGCCGGATGACCTCCACCACCGCAGGGAGCACGACCACCCCATACGAGTGGGACAAGGCCGGGAACCTGACCCAGAAGGGGAACACCACAGGGACCTACGACTCCCGCAACCGCCTGGAAACCTGGGGCGGCCAGACCATCGCCTACAGCGCCCGCGGAACCGAGAAAACGGTCACCGAAGGCGGGACCAGCCGCCAGATCAACTCCGACGCCTTCGAACGCACCATCACCAACGGCACCAGCACCTTCACCTACGACTCCCTCGACCGGGTCATGACGCACAACAGCTCCGCCTTCAACTACGACGGCGGCTCCAACAACCTGGTCAAGGACGCCACATCCACCTACACCCGAACCCCGGGTGGCACCCTGCTGGCCTCAGCCGTCACCGGCACACAGGCCAGCGCCCAACTGGCGGTCACCGACCGCCACACCGACCTGATCGCCGGCCTTACCCCGGACGGCACCACAGTCTCCTCCTCCCGCGCCTACGACGCCTTCGGCAACGTGTCGGCATCCTCGGGTACGAGTCCCTCCCTCGGCTTCCAGTCGGGCTGGACGGACGCCTCCACGGGCGAGGTCAACATGGCCTCCCGCTGGTACCAGCCCGGCATCGGCAGCTTCACCAGCCGCGACACCCTGCAGTTGGACCCCACGCTGTCAGGCCTGCGCGCGAACCGCTACTCCTACGGCTTCGGCGGACCGCTGAACGGTACCGACCCGAGCGGACACTTTTTCCCCCTCGTGCTCATCGGCGGCGCCGCGATCTGGGAGGCCGTTATCGCAGGAACTGCAATCACCGCGACAGCGGGCGTCACCATCGTGGCTGTGGACCAGTGGTCCCGGAACTGGTCCGAATCGAGCTCGAGCTCGCACACCACCACGTCCACCTACAGCTATTCCTCGAACAGCGACCTGCGCTGGGAGATGGAGCAGATGCGCAAGGGGCGCACCGACAGGAGCCCCCGAACCGACTCGCCCAATTCACCGAGGGCTCCTCGTGGACCCCGGGGTCGCGGAACGACTGCCCCCAGGGTCAGCACCCAGCCCCCGCGCCCCCCGATGCCCCGCCAGAACCCCAACCGCCCGGCCCCCGAACACCTCCCCCGCTTCAACTGGGACCCCCGGAAGGGCGGCGGATGGAACCCCAAGGACGGCTGGGACATGCTCATCGGAGCCGTCAACATCCTCAACATGGTGACGGGCCAGGACTTTGCCCCCGATCAGGCCGAGTTGCCGCTTGAGGGATATGGGCCCGTTCCTGGCGGCGGGGACGGCGCCGCCGGAAGCGATGACGATGCGTGTGACACAGGGCCTGGCTTCAATGCGACGCTGAATCATGTGTACCTGCCGCGCAAGCGCCACGCTGGGACCTGTGTGGCCACCGGTGCCTACGCAGACTTGTCGAATAAGGACTACACTCCGCCGCCGAGACCGGGGTTGGGCTTCAAGCTGCCCGGGCTCACCGACCTGCCTGACGACAATCGTGCGCGCGGTCATTTGATCGGATTTGCCATGGGGGGATCTAATAAGGATACGAGGAATTTTGTTCCCCTGTATCAAACGGCAAATCAGAGGATGTATGACCATGCGGAAGATGTCGTTGTCGAATCGATCAAGGGGGGCGGGCGTCAATACGTGCAAGTCACGCCCGTCTATGGGGATTCAGGGTCCCCTGTGCCAACGGAGATAAACTTCCTCTCCTGGGGTACGGTCGAAGTCCGTTGCAATTTCAAAAACACGGCTGCCGCCGATTATGAATGTTGGTGATTAGGGTGGCGAGAGTCTTTCAGGAATTGAGGAGCATCCTCGGTCCGTCTCCATGGCTGGGAGGTCGCGACTTTCATGCCATCGAGGAGGCTTGGGGTGTGTGCTTTCCCGATGAGTACAAGGAAATTTCGGCGTGCTACGGTGATGCGCTGATTGACGGCTTCCTGTACGTCTACGGCCCACTAAAGATCGCAGAAAAGTCTGAATGGATGAGCGATTATGTGGCCCGGGGGGAGTCTAGGAAAATAAAGCATCCAGTCCTTCCGAGTGAGGGCGGGATGTTGCACTGGGGGCACACGATTGAAGGAGACAAGCTCTTCTTGACGCCCAGGGGGGGTGGAGAATGGGCCGTTAGCGCCTTCCGGCGAAACTGGGGGGACTGGTACGAAACCGACCTCCGTGTGGATGAATGGCTGCTCGGTGTTTTCTCTGGAAATATCGAAACGGACTGGTTGCCCGAATGGCCACAAGTTCATACGTTTGAAGTGTCGAGCCCATGACGGGTGGTTAGAGACGGCGTAGCGAGGGATACCCCCTCAGGGCCCTTGCGCGCCGGTGGGGCGCGGCTGGCAGCGGACCGGGTGACGGAGACACTTGGCAGCCCGTTGCCGCGGTGAAAGCTGCAGGTGGCGGCGGGCGGTCATCCGGTCCGTGTCGGACTCCTCGCCCACAGCGGCGGTGAAGTCGAATGAAGGGACCGGATCGTCGAACAGTTCGGGACCGGACGGGTGGCGGTCACGGGGATGCCGGGGACCTACCGGCCCCGGCATGACTTCAACTGACCGCGCCCCGCGTTCGGCCGTCCCGAGGCGCCGCCACCCGGCGGCAACCGGTCCTGGCGGGACCGTATTCTCGCTGTTCATGAGGGTGCGGAGTCGGGTGTGGGGTGTGTCCTCGTGGATGGCGTGGGCGATGGGTGCCGCGGCGCCGTGGCACCTGGCTGCTCTCGAGGATGCGTACCGTCTGTTTATGGTGGGGTCGTACGAGGAGGCGCCGGCGCGGGCTGTCGTCAGGACTCGTGAGAGTGTGTGGCGGCGCGACGGGCGGCTGTGGACCCGCTGGGAGGGCAGGTACTACGCCGCTTTGGCAGCGGTCGATCACGGCCGTGGAGCGTCGGTGCTCGCTGAGCTCGAAAGCCTGATCGCCGAGCTGGAACACCTGACTGGCGAGGACCGGCTGCTGCAGCTGCGGGCCCGCACCGTCCGCGCAGGGGTACTGATCGATCAGAGGCGGCCTGCCGAGGCAGAGGCCGAGGCCGTCCTGCGGGTACTGACGCGGACCATGTACGTGACCGATGTCTGGGCGCTGGAACTGGACGCCCTGGTGCGCCTGGGTCAGGCTCTGTGCGCGCTGGGCCGGCATGCGGAGCACTTCTCCATGAGCCGGGGCTTGAAGCTGATGCGCTACGCGGATATGAAGCCGACAAGCAGATGGGTTGTGCCGGAAGTGTTGGTGCGGCCCGGCCGACCCGCCAAGGCGCTTCGGTGGACGGCCCTGACCACCTGACGCCAACGCGGAACGCAGACAGGGGGCAGGGCCCGGGCCCGCCCCGGAGAGCCCCGGGGGGAACGGATAGAGCTCCCGGGGTGGTGTGCGTCCCGCTCCTTACAACGACAGGGCACCAAGCCGGTTTCTAATTCGCGACCCCCGAACTCATGCACCCCTCCTGCCCTCGTGCCCCGGTCATTCGTTACCGACTTACGGAGCGACCGCGGCAAGGAATGGGGCCCGGTCCCATCCGTACTATCTCCGGAGCTGACTCCCTACGACTGGAGACCTGTTGGGCGACCGGCGGGTCGGACCTCTCCATGAATCCGGACGGCAGCGTGGAGTTCACGCCTCTTCCTGCACCCCCTTCGTGTGCCTGCCGCAGCAGAATTTCTGGATCTCCGGCATGCCGGGCGTGTAGCCGTCGGAGGTGTCAACCAGCAGGTTCGGGGCGTTCAGGCTGATGGGGACGAACTGATCGGGGTCGTACACACCAGCCTCCATGTCGGCGAGCAGGGCCTTGTCTCCGTGGGCGCCCCGGTGGCTGTCGATGCGGGCGCGGTCAGTGATGCGTCGGGCGATGGTGGACGCGGGGGTGGTGCACCGGATGATCCGTAGGTCGGCGACACCGGCGAGTGGCTCCAGCCCGGGGCGCCAGAGGCGGTCCTGGAAGGCGGCTTCGGCGACGACGGTGGTGCCGGCCCGCAGGAGGACGGTGATCGTCGCGAAGAACGCCTCCAGGGCCGGGATGTTGAGTGGGTCGTCGCCGTCGGGGTCGTGACCGGGATGGTTCATGGCCAGACCCTGCTTGATCTCGTCACGCAGGATCGCGGGGCAGCCCAGATGCCGGGCGAGTTCTCGGGCAAGGGTGGTCTTGCCGGTTGCCGGAGGGCCGCTGACCACGACCAGGATCGGGGGTCGGACGGGCACGGGTGGGCTCCCGGGGTGGTGGTCGAGGCAGCTGGCGTAGAGCCTAGATTTCAGGGTGCCGTTTGCGCTGCCGGACGGCCATGAAGTCAGGCTGGCGGGTCAGGCGGCGGCTTTGCCGAGGCTGCGGGCGCCGTGGCGGGTCAGGCGCTGGCAGACGGTCATGGCGGTTTCCTCGGCGTGGGAGCCGGTGTGGTGGGCTTCGATCAGGACGTTGCCGTCGGGGGTGAAGGCGGCGGCGCGGACGGTGATCCGTTCTCCGTCGGTGGTGGCGTAGCCGGCCAGCGGGGCGTTGCAGAAGCCGCCCATCTCGCGCAGCACGGTGCGCTCGGCGGCGGCCAGCCTCTCGGCCGTGGGGTCGCTGAGGCTGGTGGCGATGTTCAGCGGGATCTCGTCGTCCTCGCGGCACTGCAGGACGACGGCGGCGGCTCCGAGGGGAGGGCAGACCAGCTCTGGCGGGATGCGGTGGCTGATGCGGTGGGCGAGGCCGAGGCGGTCCATGCCGGAGGAGGCGACGATCAGGCCGTCGATCTTCCCCGCGTCCAGGGCGGCAAGCCTTTCGTCTACGGGGCCGCGAAGGGGCGTGATCTCCAGGTCCGGCCGCAGGCGGCGGAGGTAGGCCCTGCGTCGGACGGAAGCGGTGCCGATGCGGGCGCCCTCGGGGAGCGTTTCGAGGGTCATGCCGGGGTCGCGGTGCACGAGGGCGTCGCGGAGGTCTCCCCGCGGCCGGAAGCCGCCGAGAACCAGGCCCGGGGTGTCGTGGGTCGGGGTGTCTTTCAGGCAGTGCACCGCGATGTCGACGTCACCGGCCAACAATGCCTTCTCGATCTCGTCCGTGAACACTCCGTCGGATGCGAGGGCGGTCCGCGCACCGCCTTCACGATCTCCGCCAGCGTCGTAGAACGGGACCAGGACGGTCTTCGTCGGGGCGAGGGCGGACAGCAGGGGAGCGGTCTGGGTGAGGGACATGACCGAGGCGCGGGCGCCGATTCGGAGACGGGACATCATCCGGCCCTTCCATAGTGACAATTTGTCGGAATCTGCATTGTTCTGGTGCAAGTAGGATCCCGTGCCAACCCGCCTAAAGACGAGAGGAGTTGATCCGATGAGTACTGTCGTGACGATCGGTTCGAGAGCGAGCAAGCTGGCGAGGACGCAGGTCACGGAGTGGCTGACACCCCTTGCGGCGCTGTTCCCGGACGTGCGGTTCAAGCGGGAGGTCATCCTGGAAGGCGGGGACCAGGACCGGATCACACCGACCCTCGCCGAGGTCGCGAAGACGGCCGGCGGCTCGGCTTTCTCCACCAACCAGGAGGCCGCCCTGGTGACGGGCCGGGTGGACGTCATCGTGCACTCGCTCAAAGACCTCCCAACCACCGTCCATGAGGGCACGATGCTGCTCACCACACCCGGCCCCCGCGAGGACGTACGGGACGTACTGTGCGGCGCGACGCTGGCGGGACTACCCCGGGGGGCCCGTGTCGGTACCGGGGCACCGCGCCGGGTCGCGCAGCTCCTCGCGCTGCGGCCAGACCTGGAGGTCCTGCCGATCCGCGGCAACGTCCCCGGGCGCCTGGCCCGGGTCAAGGGCAGGGACCGCCTGGACGCCGTGGTTCTGGCGGCGGCCGGCCTGAGCCGGCTCGGCATGATGCCCGAGGTCCACGAGGTATTCGACCCCGCCGTCTTCCCCCCTTCGCCCGGGCAGGGCGCCCTCGGCATCCAGGTCCGCACCGACTCCGAGGCCGCCCGGCTCCTCGCCGGAACCGGCGACGTACAGGTGGACGCGTGCGTGCGGGCCGAACGCGCCCTTCTGGCCGAGCTGCACGGCGGATGCTCCGTCCCGGTCGGGGCGTGGGGCCGGATGGATGAGGGCGGACTGCTGCACCTGTCGGCGGCAGTCACCTCGCTTGATGGTTCCCAGCAGGTGACTGCGGCCGGAGCGGGGCCGGCGGACGACCCTGAGAAGCTCGGGGCGTGCCTGGCCGCCGAACTACTCGAGCAGGGCGCGGCGGGCATCCTCGCGGAGATCAGGAAGCCTTGAGGACGCGGGCGATGTCCAAGGCGCCATAGGTGATGATCCGGTCGGCGCCGGACCGCTTGAGGACCGTGTACGCCTCCATGAGGCCCTTCACCTCCCGGCCGCCGTCGGGGGCCGGATCGGTCAGCCGCAGGTACTCGCCCGACACGGAGAACGGGACCACCGGCACCGGCACCTTGTCTTTGAGGTGCAGCAGGGTGTCGACTGTGTGCAGCGCCGGTTCGGTGAGGATCATGTCCGCACCCTCGTCCACCATCCCCCGGGCGGCGTGCACGGCCTGCTCCGGCCGGCGGGGGCTGATCTGGAAAGCGCGGGTTCCTGAACGCGGGACCGCCCCCATCGTCGCCCGGTAGCCCTCGTACAGGGACGACTCGAAGATGAGGTGCGGCATGATCGCCACGTCTGCGAAGCCGCCCGCGTTCAGCGCCTCCCGTACCGCCCGGACGGAGCCGGGGATCATCGCCGCGGGGCCCACGATGTCCGCTCCGGCCTCCGCCTGCACGACGGCCTGGTCGGCCAGGACCTCCATGGTCTCCGACAGGTCCATCCGGCCCCGTGTATCCGCGAGCCAGCACTCCCCGGAGTCGTTGTGCGGGCACACGCACGTCTCGGTCATGACCGCCATGTCCGGCCGGGCCTTCTTCGCGGCGCGAATAGAGCGGGCCATGAGCCCCGTCGGAGAAGCGCTCTGGGAAGCACGGGCATCGCGCATCCGGGATCCGGCGAAGATCTTCACGCTCCGCACGCCCACGTCGTCCAGCGCGGCGACGACGCCGGCGATCTCGCTCACGACGAACGTCGGCATGGGACGCGGGGCGTCGTCGGCGTCCTCCCGCATCAGCAGCACCATGGTCAGGTCGGCCGGCGTCAGGGCGGGGCCTTCGAGGTAGTTCCGAACGGCTAAGCGGTGGTTCAGCACTTCGGTCTCCTTGAAGGTCAGCGGGCATCTGCCTGGCGTGGCACTTCGGGGGCGACGATCCACTCCACGCCACCGCCCTCGGGCCGGAGGAACACGGCGCAAGGCATGACACGACGGGTCTGGGGGTCTTCGAACGGTCCGATGAACTGCACAATGGCCTCGCAGTCACGGCCGGGGTCGAAAACGCGGGCGCCCTCGTAGAGCCAGCCGGGGAGACCCCGGCGAGAGGCGGAGCGCGGTACGGGGGTCACTCTTCGGCCTCCTGCCGGATGCTGATTTCGCCGCGGCGCATGAACCGCCCCCACTCGTCGGCGGCCCCCCTCATCCGAATGGACAAGCTCGGGTGCCCGGGCTGCGGCTCCGGCAGCGTGCAGGCGCGCTCGTATGCAGCAGGGGCGTTGCAGCGCACTTCGAAGGTGCTCATGCCGTTGCTCCTCTCCGACGGCAGCAGCGGGCCGCAGGTGCGACGTGGGGACGAGGGACTGCGGCCCGCTGCGTAAGGGGGAGCACTGCTCGGGCTTCGTGGCCCGAGGTGCGGTATCAACCTAGGAACGGGGGATAGCCGGGCTCAACAAAGTTGCGCGATATTGCGCTCGCCTACCCCAGTGCGTCGACCGCCGCGTTGATCAGGGTGCGGGCGTGGTCGCCGTGAACGGCCATCTTCGACAGGCCGGTGAACGCCTTCAGGTAGTCGGCGACTTCACGGGGCTGGGTGACGTTGATCTCGGCCGTCAGCGTCTCCACTGCGGCATGCCGGTCGTCAAAGACGTAGAAGCCCTCCAACGGCCAGATGATGCGCTCGGCGGAAAAGGGGATTACGCCGAGAGAGACCGACGGCAGCGGCATCACCGTCAGCAGGTGCCGCAGCTGCCCCCTCATCGCTTCCGCACCGCCGATACGGGCACGCAGCACCCACTCCTCAATGAGGACGACGAAGCGGTGTCCGCCCTCGTACAGGAACCGGCTGCGTGCAACGCGAGCAGCGACAGCCACGGCGATGTCATTAGGGGTGCCCTGGAAATCGGTGATCGACTGCATCAGAGCTGTGGCATAGGCGGGGGTCTGCAGGAAGCCAGGCACGGCGTTGGAGACGTAAGAGCGACACAGGGCAGTCTGCTCGTGCCGGGTCGTCCAGCTCTCCTGAGCCCTGCGCATCCCGTTGCGATGGAGCCGGCGCCACTCGAGGTACATGGACTCGACCGCGCGGGACGCGGCGATCAGGTCGCCCGCCTGCTCCTCGGCGCCACAGGCCACACACCAGGCCCTGATATCCGAGTCCGAGGGGGGAGCCTCGCCCTTCTGGATACGGGTTGTCTTGGCGGGGTGCCATCCACACCGGGCGGACAGCTCCCGCCCAGTGAGACCGGCGTCCTTGCGAAGATGCGTCAGGCGTACGGCGAGAGCCTCACGTGCCGCCTGGGCGCTGGACGACGGTGAAGACGGCATGAGCTGTCTGCCCGGCGTCAGACGGTGTACTGATCATGCGGGATGGCTCGCTCCCACACCGTCTCGAACGCCGCCGAGACCATCTTGACGACATCCGGATCCTCGTTGAACTGGTGGCCGGCCCAGTCGCCGTCACCGGTGAACCAGTGGAAGAGAACCAAGCGGTCGTCGATCAGCCACAGGTCGTTGCCCGGCAATGCGATATCGGATGCGAGACGGCGGGGAAGCCACCGGACCTTCTCACCCACAGCGACATTGACGGCCGTCATGGCGTGCTCGTATCGGATGTAGTCCGTCACCGGCTCGGAGACGATCCGGGCCCGCCGCAGCTCGACGCCGCGGCCGACCGCCTCGCGGGCGATGGGAGTCCAGGCGATCCACTGCCTGGACACCGGATCGAGGTCGGCTTCCCCGGTCCGCAGGAAGTGCTCGAACGTCGCGGCCTCGTCACCCACACTGTAGAGATCGCGCATCTCCAGGTGGACGGCCGTGCGCTCGGCCCCTCGCAGCAGCTCAGCGAAGTCCGGAACGTTCTGCGACATCACACGCCTCCCTCAGCAACGGCACCATCCGGACCGGGACACGGACGACGGTCTCGTGAGCGGGGATACCGGCATCGTGTCCCTCTACCCAGACAGTGCTTGCAACCTCGGCGGTCTGCGCCTCGCCCAGCTTCCAGCCCTGGATGACGATCTCCTGCTTCTCCGCGTCCACCCACACCGTGGGCGAACCGCCTCCGGTGGTGTTGGGGTCTATCCCGATGAACCGTAGCGTCATGACGATCTCCCCTGTCGAGCCAGTTGCGGACTTTTGCACGACGATTTCGCTGGGTGCGGACAGCGTCAAGGTGCCCTTCGGCCAGACCTGTTGCGGTGCACATCCGCAGAGTGCAGTGGCGTTTCGCCGGTGAACCGGCTGGCTCGAGCGGGTGAACCCGGCTTGCAGGGACTATTGCTGATGGCAGGCGGGCCAGTAGAAACAGCCCATGATGATCATGAAGCAGTTCGCCGTGGCGGCCGCCGCCCTTGCCCTGACCCTGTCTCTGCCCCCGGCCGTGCACGCGGCCGCAGAACCCGCGGCCCCGGCTTCGGCCGTCGTGCCGCAGGTGCTGCCGATCGGGGTCGCGGTGTCCGCGCTCCCGCTCGCGGTGGAGGACCGGACCGGCTACCAGCGGACCTCCTTCCGGCACTGGAACGCGGGCGATGTTCCGGCCGACGGCTGCAACACCCGTGCCGAGGTGCTCCTGGCCGAGGCGGTCGTGTATCCGGAGATCGGGCCGGGCTGCACCCTGACCGGGGGCGTGTGGTGGTCGTACTACGACGACCGCGAGGTCACCCCGGCCGGCGCACTCGACATCGACCACATGGTCCCGCTGGCCGAAGCGTGGGATTCGGGGGCGGCGGAATGGACGCCCGCGCGGCGTGAGGCGTACGCGAACGACCAGGGTCAGCCCGCCTCGCTGGTGGCGGTGACGGCCCGCTCGAACAGGAGCAAGGCGGACCAGGACCCGGCGGAGTGGCTGCCGCCGTCCGCGGATGCGCTGTGTCGGTACGGCGCCGAGTGGACCGCGACGAAACTCCGCTGGGGCCTCGCGGTCGACGAGATGGAGCGGGACCGGCTGCTGGACATCGCAGCCGGCTGCGGCGGCACCGCCGTCGAGTTCACCCCCGCCCCGTAGGCGGTCGAGCCCGGGCCGAGGGGTGTTGTCGGTGGTGGCGGTGACCATGGGGAGATGAGCGCCGGTATCGCGCCTGACGGCCCGCACGCGGGGATCGACGGGTTGTGTGAGCAGATCCGGGGTGCCCTTGCAGGGTGGGCGCCCCGGCTGCTCGGCGTTCACATCCACCAGACGGCGTCCGGCCCGGCCGAACTGGCACGCCTGCTCGCTGCGGTCGCGGAGGCCGCCGAGGTCACGGTGCTCCCCGGTGACGGTGCGGCCGCCCGGGCCGAACTGCGGGCGGCAGCCGCTCGGGCGTCCGCAGCGGCCGGCGAGCGGCGGGGGTCGGATGTACGGGCGGATCTGGCTGCCGTGCGGGCGGGGTGTCGGCGTGCTGCTGTCGCGGTCGGTGAGCGCGTTGCCGTCGGCTTCTGACCTCAGGACTGTGCCGAGGTTGTTGGGCGGGTTCATCGGCGGGCGCGCCAGGTGCCGTAGAGGGCGGCGACGGCGCTGATGACGCCGGCGAAGCCGGCGTCGCCGACGGTGAGGTAGATGCCGGCGCAGGTGGCGAGGAGCGCGACCAGGACCACGGCGTCGGGGACGCGCCGCTCCCCGGCAGCCGGGTCGCGGGTGGCCGGGGGCTGGGCGGGATCGGGGTCGGGGTTGGGTGTCTGCGGGGTGGTTCCGGTGTTGGTCATGACTCCAGGAGAGCGCCCCGCGGCCCTGGTTCCGAGTGATCCGTACGGGCCCGCCCGGACCCGGATGATCCTCCGCTTCGGCCGTCGGGAAGCGGGCTGGTTCCGGACGGCGCGGAGTGGCCGGGAGCGTTCGGCGCAATCCGCATACGTACGGCCTCACCGCCCTCTAGCGTGGCTTTTCCGCACAAGCAGGGGGGTTTGATGGCAGCCGAAGCACCCGGCGTCGAGCCGCAGGACTGTGAGGCGATCGACGCCTACGAGGCCGCGCTGGAGGCCTTCGCCGAGAAGCTGAACCTGGTCCACATATCTGGCGGCTCTCCCTCCTACAGCACGGTCGCCGCCGCGTCGGTGCGGCCGCGCCTGACCACGACCGGCCTGAACGAGATGCTCTCCGGCAAGCGCCTGCCAACCCTCGAGGCTCTCCTGGAATACCTCCGGGTCGTCACCACTCCCAGCGGCCTGGACAAGCCGGCCGCCGCGAAGTTCCGGGCCGAGGCCGCCCTCGTGGGGGAGTGGCGCGGGCACTGGCAGGACGCCAAGCTGCTCCAGCGCCGGGCCCAGACCGCGAACAAACGGGTCCGGGCCACGGCCCGCCAAGTGCACGACGACGCCGTAAGCGACGCCGAGGCCCTGCGCACGGGGCCGCGCACGCGGAAGCCGAACGGATCCGTACGAACGCGC
Organism: Streptomyces sp. NPDC090021; assembly: GCF_044748225.1. Lineage (NCBI taxonomy): Bacteria > Bacillati > Actinomycetota > Actinomycetes > Kitasatosporales > Streptomycetaceae > Streptomyces > Streptomyces sp. NPDC090021. The sequence goes on from NZ_JBIVFO010000012.1 coordinate 160,730, forward strand.
ACACCGACGCGGACGACATTCGCGCACGAGCCCGCCGCGAGGCCGGCGAACTCCTCGACCGGGCCCGGAAGACGACGGCCGCCCCGGTGCCGGACAGAACGGAAACCCAACGAACCGGGAGCAGGGCCGTACGTGTCGGCTTGCCGGCGGGCCTGGGCAGGGTGTCCGGGTTACGCCCCGCGGCCGCGGGGCTGGGGGTTGCCGTCGTGGCGGTGGCCACGGTTCTGGTGGGCGACTCCTTCACCGGCACACCCGGCGGCTGCCGGGACGGCGGTACCCAGGCCGCCGAGCTGCACGCCGACCCCGTCTCGTTCCACGACCACGGGAACGTCCGGCCCGTGGCGTTCGCCGCCGAACCGGCCGTCCTCATCACCTTTCCCCCGGGTTACACGGTGCGCCGCAGTTTCCCCACGCCATCCACCCCCTCAACGCCTGGTACGTCACCGACACCGGACACATCCCCGACACCGCAGGCGTCGCCGACGCCGAGCCCGGCCGCCACCCCGACGCCGACCCCCGCGCCGAGCCCGTCGGCCCGCTGCAAGAACAGCAGCGGCTGACACCTCACCACCGAAGGGCCAGACATGCACCGGGCCAGCCGCCCCGTCGGCCCCGTCACACGAGCGTCCTCGCCGGGGTGACACCCGCCAGGAAACCGAGTCCCGGCTCCCGGCCGGGTGACTCCGGAACGTAGCCGGGCGTTGGTGTCTGCATGGACGAGATGCTGGATGTGCTCCTTGACTGGGTGACCGAGCCGCGCCTGAAGCTGATCAGCCGGGACGAGGCCCGGGCGATGATGGTGATCCTCGGGGTGCTGGAAGAGGACACGCAGTCCGAGGAGATCCGCTACGCGGCCGGCGAAATGCGTTTCCGCCTCGGTTCCCGCCTGGCCCTGCCCGCATAGACCAGCGCATCCTCGGTGCGGCGGGGACGGTGTCGCGGCCGATGACCCAGGTTGCCGGTGGTGGCCAGGGCTCAGGAGCGGTGGTAGCTGTTGAGGTAGGTGCGGGCCGCGGTCTCGCTGGTGCCGAGCCCGGTCGCGATCTCCTCGATCGGTACCTGCTGGGCGGCGATCTCGTAGGCGGCGTCCTGGCCGACCTCGGCGATGACGTGCCGCAGGTCCGCGAGCGCCTTCAATGCCACCAGCGGTTCCTCGGCGGCGAGGCCGTCGAGCCGGCCGACGAGCTCGGTCAGGATCCCGGTGAGTTCTGCGGGGAGTGGGACGGCGGCGTCCCGGATTACCGACAGGTGCGCTTCGTAGTCCGCGATCGGCCCGGAGAGGTCGATGTCCGCCTCGTACAGCGGCCGGTCCGCGGGCAGGGCGGTCCAGTCGAGCGGGTACTCGGCCATCCCCCGCCACCCGCACGTGCAGCTGCCCCGCAGGGCGGCGGCGCGGGGCCGGCTGAACCGGCCGTCGTAGGCGTGCCACTCCTTCGTCGACGGCATGTGCGCGCCGCTGCCCACGTCGTAGTAGACGGGGCCGGGCTCGGTGCCGTCATCGAGCAGCACCCCCACCGACCCCTCGTGCGCGGCCTTCAGCGTGTTGAGGACCCTGTCCACCACGATCACCTGCTCCCGGCAGTCCGGTCGGCCGCCCGTCAGCCGAACCGCGACGTCCAGGCTGCCCTGCGTCGCCCGGCCACGTACGGGGATCCACCGAAGGGATGACCGCCACGCTCTGGTCCGGCCGTTCCTCCGGGCCGCCTCCGCAGGCCGGGGAGCTGATGGCCTGCGGAGGAGCGGTTACAGGAGGCCGAGCTTCTCCTTGATGTACTTCACCGTGCCGGAGACGCCGAGGAAGGCGGCGCCGGCCGAGCCGATCGCGACGAGCTCGGTCGCACCGAGGTGCCGAGTGAGGACGAAGGCGAGGATCGCGCCGAGCCGCTGCACTGCGGTGTCGTCAGCGCTGCTGCATCCACCAGAGCACCCACCCCATCGCGAAGGTTCCCAGAGTGGTCGCCGCTCCGCGGACGATTCCGCTCCCGGCGGTGCGGGCCACGGACCGCAACCTCCGGCGGGGCCTGCCAGGAAGGTGCGATGCGCAGACCCGTGCCGGACGCTCGAAGTCCTGACGAGCGCTGCTCATCCGCGGTCGTGGCCTCTGAGTCGGGTAGATCTTCATGTCCTTCTCCTTTACGTGGTTGTGAGCCAGCAGGAGCAAGGAAGCCCGGTAGGAGTCGCGTTCAGCGAGGGCCTGTTCCACTGAACAGTGCGTCAGTCCAGGTCACACCTGGTGAAATTGCTGTTCACAGAGGGTTCAGACTGAACGAGGAGACCCATGGGGGCCACATCAGCGCGGAGGCAGCTGGCCGAAGAGCTAAGCGCCCTCAAGGACTTGGCCATGGCCTCGCTGGCGCAGATCGAGGAACACGGTAGGAAGCAGCAGCCCCGCCCAGTGAAGCTGGGTAGGTCCAAGCTGAGCGGGTGGCTCACTGGTACATCAGTCCCCGAAGCCGACCTTCCCTTTCGCCTCTTGATCCAGTTTCTCAACCTCCGAGTGCGTCGGCGCAAGACCGACGCCCCCCTGAGGGACATCAAATGGTGGATGGATCTGCGGGAGAAGGCGGCGAGAGAGCGAAACCCGGGGATACCCGCAGGCAACCTTGCTCAATCCGACGTAACACTCGCCGAGGGCGGAATAGGTGTCTCGGGGTCCGATGTAAATTTCTCGAATGCTGTCGAAGTGCTTGCGTGCATAATCGAGTGGGTAGACGCTCGGTCACCTCTTTCGTCCGAGCGGAGTCTCGATGGCGTCGTAACTTCGATTCTAAGCAATCTACGAGGCTGGGGTGCACCCTGGAGGCGGGGCGGTGTCGGTGGCGAGACACTTCTTGTGTTTCGCGCCGATGGCGAAAGCGTGGCGCCTCTCGTTCGGATGCTGATAGAGAATTGTGACGCCGCGATTCGGCGAGAGCGGATTCTTGGAGGGAATTCGAAAATTCGTCCGCAGCTCAGGATTTTCATGCATGTCGGGTTCTGTCAGGTTCGAGGTGGGAATTTCACGGGCAGGCTTTTCGATGAAATTCAGGCACAAAGGGATGATCCCGCTTTCCCGGATGTGGTGAATGGGGATCCTGTCGGTGTTGTGCCTCTCGTGAGTGATGCCGCTTTCCCGGGGGTGGTGGACCCTGTGCGTGATGCCACGAGTGGCTGGGCCAGCTTCGTCAGCCACGCGGATTCCCAATCGCCGATGAGGATATGGGTGCGGAAGACGCCTCCCGCGGCGACGCCTAAGTGCCTCCTCATTGCCAGATTCTCGAGCGATGATCCTGACGTCGATCGATGCAGGGGGGTAGCTTCCGAGATGTCGTCCTTCTTGGAAGGGGTCAAGGAGGGGCCTCCGCCGGGGTGGGCAGAACCGACCTTGGAGGTGGGGAAGTGGGCGCAAGATGGGGTTTTTGTCGGGGTGTTTGCGGAGCGGCCAGCCACTTTTTTGGTCGGGTGTCTTCTGCCTCAAATGACAAGGCGACTTGCGGTTCTTGGGCGGCGAAATTCCATGATCGTGCGCATGGATGCTGGAATTCATACGGTACGAGATGTGATCGCCGAAGATGACGACTCTTTTGTAACCGCTAGTCGACTGGCGGAATGGGCGCAGCGTATACGGCCTGGACTTCGCGAGGGGGAAGTTGATTCCACGTCCGTGTGCCTAGTGTCTGGCCTGGCTCGGTCGACGGAATCTGATAACTTGATGGACTTCATTGACAGTTCAAGGTTTATGCAGATTCCGGAAGATGGACTTGAGGGGTCCGTTGATTCTTGGCTATACGTTCCTTACGCGCCCAGGATTGTGTAGCCAGAGACCGCGAGGTAACGGCTGGGAGTCAAGGGGTGCCGGGTCGTTGCTACAGTCGCGGGCGGGGCCCGGAGCTATTGAAGGTAGCTCCGGGCTCGCTGTACGTGCGGGACGGCTCAGGCGGTCGTCGCCGGCGGGGTGAGGAGCCCGAAGAAGGTCTTGCGGTCCTCGTCGCTCATCTTGCCGTCCATGGAGACGGCCGTGCGGAGGGTGCGGATGGTCTCCTCGGCGGGGATCTCCCACTTCCGGTGGGCCTCGCGCATGATGTCGCCGATGTAGTGGTGGGCGGACTCGGGGTGGTGGCGGATGAACCAGTCGAGCATCTCCGCGACCGGCCGCGAGACGTAGAGCATCCAGAGCTTCGCTTCGCCGGGTGAGCTCTCCGTGCGGTTGTCGCCGTTGCTGTCCATCTCGACGGCGTCGGCGAAGCTGTGGAGCACCGCGTCCACCACCGTGTGGCCCAGGAGGTCCGTGGGCAGGATGCGGCCCAGGCTGGCGGCGACGGTCCAGGCCAGCGCGTCCGAGACTTCGCGGACGGCGTCCTCGTTGCGGGCGCGCAGGATCCAGCGCTTGCGGACGTCCGGCCGCTCCCACAGGGTGCCGTGGAAGTCGGCGGCGAAGTGGTCGCGGACCTCGGCGGCGCCGCGGGAGAGCTCGTCGCGGTCACCGGCCGACATGACGCTGCGCACGCCCTCGTAGGAGCGTTGGCGCGCCTCCACCCAGTCGTCGGCCACCGCCCGCGCCCACTGGTCGCGCCCGCCGACCGTCGCCTGCGGCTGCGGCACCTCGCTGTTGCCGCGCGAGATGTAGGCCCGCAGGGTGGAGGCGGTGATGCCGCCGAGCTCCGCCATCTCCGGGACGCCCAGCAGCTGGGCGCCGGTCAGTTCGGGGCTGGCGAGGTCGACCACGCACCAGTCCAGCGGCAGCGCGCCCTCTCGTTCCTGGTGCAGCTGCGCCCACAGGGCGAGGTGGTCGCCCCAGTTCTCCGGCGCCGGCTCCTTGGGCTCGAAGGTGCGGATCTTGGCGATGTGGGCGCGGGCGGGTTCGGCGCGGCCGTCGAGCATATCGGAGGCGCTGACCGTGACGGCGGCCCGGGCCCGGCGGCGCTCGTAGTCCTGGGTGACGGGGTCCCAGACCTGTCCGGGCCGGTACCAGGTGGTGCCGTCCCACCAGTAGCCGCCGGCCCGGAAGAGCAGCTGGTCGCCGCTCCAGGTGCTGTGCAGGGGAGAGGTGTCGCCGTCGCGCATCAGCAGCACGGTCCGGCCGTGTTCGGGGTGGTAGCGCACCGACCAGCCCAGGGAGTGGTCGAGCGGGTCGGTGGTGAAGGCATACCAGGACCCGTTCTGCCGGTTGGTGTCGTAGCGGCCCCACATGCCGTCGGCCTTGTTGCGGCCGACGGCTTCGATGGCCGCGGGCCCCTCGTCGAGCGGGATGTGCGAGTCGTCGACGAACGGCAGTCCGGGCACCGGGTGGTCGGTGCGCACGCCGTTGGCGAGCGGATGGATGTGCATCAACCTGATTCCTCATCTCGCGTCAAGCGCTGCACATCTTGTGCAGCAGTCCGATGCATTCTTTATGCATCATCAGAAGCGGTTGGAAACACAGCACTTCCGGCCATCCTTCGGGCAGCGTGGCCGACGGGAGCGCCTGTATGGGTGCCGGAGCAGGGGTCGCATCGGATAAGCTCTCCTTATCCGACGCGACAAACCCGGACACCGGCAAGGAGGTTGGCGCGCATGCGAGGACACGGCGAAGGGCGCCGGACTCTGCGGTCCGACGCCCTGGTGTTCCTCGTCCGGCCGGCGGCCGTGCCCGGTTCAGGCGAGCAGGTGCAGCTTCTCCAGGATTTGGAAGGCGATCGGCACCGCGAGCCCGCCCGCCGCGCCCGCGGCCAAGAAGGCTGGCCCGGACGCCATCGAGACCGGGGCGGAGCGGGAGACGTGGTACGTCACGAACGCCACGAGCAGGCAGGCGGTGAGCGCGAACAGGACCCAGGCGGTGTCGGCGGACCCGGCGGCGATGAGCATCGGAACTCCCCAGGCATGGCGGCAGGGTGACGGCACGTCTGAGGACGCCTCATTGTCTCTAAGTGTAGAGACAATGGAGAGACAATGCGAACATCCAGCTCAAGGAGGCAACAGATGGCCGGACGGCCGCAGAAACCCGTTCCCGCCGACACGCCCGCGGCCCGCGCCGAACTGATCTATGCACTCAGGCAGCTGCTCGGGTCCCACCCATTGTCGCTCGAGCGGGTGGCGCAGCTGTCCGGCCTCGGTAAGTCGACGCTCTCTCACGCGCTCAGCGGGCATCGTCTTCCGACCAGGGAAACCGTCGAGCGACTCGTCGAGACGGTCGAACTGAACCCCGAGGCGCGGCAGAAGTTCATGGATCTGTGGCATCGGGCGGCCGTGGCCGAAGGGCGTGTTGTAGCTCCTCCACCCCCGCCCAGCCATCCGGTGGGTGCCCCGAATACCGACCTGACCGTGGTCCAGGACGGCAAGGTGTGGGTCTTCGAGGCCAAGCAGACGCCGACAGGCACCCCCGGCGCACAGAACATCCGCCTACTCAGGTCCTTGGTGTCCGACCCGGAACGCATGGCAGCGTTCATCGAAATGGCCCAGGCCCAATCGGCGCTGGACGAGGCCATGGACCGTCTGGAGGAGGCCACGGCCGACGTGGCCGAAGCCCGGGCCGCACTGCACGCGGCGACCAGCCGGGTTCGCGGTTCCATGCCCGCGGACGAGGAGGGGGGCCGGCGCGACCCCAACGCAGCCGTCCGGATCGCTGACGACATCCGGCCTGATCAGTGACGGGGGAGCCAACGGCTGCCCCAGGCGGCGGGGCCGACGAGCTGCTACCGGCCGCCGATCGCCTGCTGCTCATCGAGCAGTGGGCACGGCGCCACGGCGTCGACGCCGCCCGGCGGCTGGCCAAGGCCGAGGACCTCGCCGACGCGATCGCCGCGGCTATCGTCCCGGAGAACACCGTGGACACGTACGCGAAGTCGTGGCGGGTATGGACCCGGTTCTGCGCCGAGGCCGCCCTGCCCGAGCGGGAGGGGTCCCGCGGCGCGCTGGTGGCCTTCGTGGCCTGGATGCTGCGCGAGGGCCGGCAGAACGGGGCCGGCTACGCACCTGCCTCGGCCGACACCCATCTCGCCGCCGTCGTCATCGGCCTGCGCCAGCGCGGCTGCGCCGTGAGCGGCGACGATCAGGCCGCGGCCCGCAAGGCGCTGGCCGGGCTGGAGGTCAAACTCCTGCAGGCCGGCCAGCGGCGAGGCCGTGGCCAAGCGGTCGGCGCCGACATCGACGGGTTGTACGCCGTCGCCCGCTCCTGCCCCGACACTCTCACCGGCGACCGGGACAAGGCCCTCGTCCTCACCGGCTTCCACTACGCCTCCCGCGCCCAGGACCCCGCCGGCCTCCAGAGCGGCGACGTCACCCTGCACCCGCGCGGCCTGGTCGTCGCCGTTCTCACCGGCAAGACCAAACACTCTGTCCGCAACGCCAAGATCGGCTACGCGACGGACCCGGAGATCTGCCCGGTCCGCACCTACTCCGACTACCGCGAACGCCTGGTCGCCGAGCACGGACCGCGCTGGACCGACCCCTCCACCCCGGCCTTCGTCGGCATCGACCGGCACGGCCACATCACCGGCGGCCTAGTCCCCGACTCCGTCACCCGCGCCGTCAAGCGCATCTCCGCCCGCGCCGGCGTTCCGATCTCCTGGACCGGCCACTCGCTGCGCATCGGACTCGCCTCCACCGGACGCCAGAAGGGTAAGGACGCCATCGCCATCGCCGACCAGGGCGGCTGGGCCCGCCACTCCCGCTCCCTGCTCGGCTACATGCAGCGCGACGACGGCTGGGACGACAACGCCTCCGCCGGCCTGACCTGACGCTGCGCGGGCCCGGAGGCGGCAAGGGGCCGGAAATCTCTCTGGGTGAATTTGCGCCACCCTGTGAACTTATCAAGGTTCCGAATTTTGAAACGGTCATTATGTTTCGTCAAGAAGTGGACATTCTGGCTTGGATTCGACCTGTGAATTGAGGTGCCTATGAGGTTTCTGTGTGACCTGAGGCACAGTCAATTGGTCTTCGTTGACGGCTGTGTGACGCGATGAACAAGATCTGTGGGTCATCGAATGCGGGTCGTGGAACTGACCAGTCCAGGATCTGCATTCTTCAGTCCCGATACAGGGGGAACGTCATGAAGTATTCGGTTGACGGGTCGAATCGGCGCCAAATCGGCACGCTCATCGCCGGTGTGGCGATGGCCGGCACGCTGGCTGCGACGCTGGGGTCGGGAGTCTCCTACGCCGCCAGTGGGGCCCCGTTAGGAGTTCCCGCCAGCGCTGTCTCGGCGGACGGCAAGTTCTTCACGCCGGGCCCGAACACGGTGGTGAAGAGGAACGCGGCTCCCGCCGACGGCGGCACGATGTCGGTCGAGTCCGTATCTCCTGTCACCCCGGGGCCGGCAGGTACGTCGGACTACTACACGATCAAGAACGCGCACTGGATCGCCCAGTCCTGCGGGACCGAGCTGATCCAGCAGACGAGCGGTCAGGGCAAGACCACCCTGGTTCTCTCGGTCGACAAGAGCGTCGCCGCCACTGTCACCAAGGAGATCAACGTCGACCTGAAGTACATCTCGGCCGGCATGGGCTGGAGCGTCACCAGCAGCTTCGGAGTCAAGAACGAGACGCGCTACGAGGTGCCGGCAGGCAAGTGGGGGACCGTGCAGGCCTTCCCCCTCTACGACGTGTTCGAGGGTGACGCCCACCACGGCGTGGGCGGCGGCCTGCCCACGGGTAAGAGGGTCTGGGCGTACAAGCCCGTAGGCGTCTGCTTCAATCAGTGGACGTCGTAAAGAAATTCCTGGCATTACTACATGAGTGAGGTGCAGCCCCGATGGCTCGAATTGCGAAAACTCTAGTCGTTGGGGCTGCATTCCTGTTACTGCTCACGGCCTGCGACGGGGCAGACTCCCGAGCTGACTCCCCTTCGAGCGATTCCCGGCGTGTACCGCTGTCAGATCTGGAATCAATCTCGATCGCGGATGACCCGCTGGCCGACAGCGGCGGAGCCGTAAGGATCCTCTCCGAAGTAAAGTATGAGCGCGGCCGCCTTATCGCATACGTGAAAAGCGAATCCTGCGGAATCGTCGCCACATCGACGCACGACGCCCAGGAGGAGAAAATCGTGCTCTCATCGGAGTGGCCTCGAGGTGACGAGGGCAGCAACACCCTCCCTGCGGGCCCCTACAACAGCGCCTCCGGTGCAGGCGGCACAAACACCTGGGCGTCCCTGCTGTGCGGCAAGAACGCCATGGTGATCGAGTACTCTGCGGGCCAAGCCGGAGGACCCGGGCAGAGCCGCGGGCAGACCGCCGTCGGGCAGGTCCCCGGCCAGCCCAAAACCTCGCGGATCATCGTGGCCGCCCCCGACACGCGCGACGAGATCCAACGGCAGCCTGCGGGCTGAGGAGCGCCTTCAGGGCCAGGCGCCGCCTCTCCTGCGGGGCCTCGCACTGGCGCCGCCGGCGCGACGACTTCTCCGACTCGACGGCGGCACGAAGGCCGAGGTGGCGGCCTGGCTCCACGCTCACGGCGCGATCGCCGTATCTGCCGAGCTGCCTTCGCTGTCTTGGGCGTTGCCGACGGCAACGCCCACACCGAGCTGCTGCTGCACCGGTTCTTGCTCGAGGGAACAGGTACTGGGGCCCGCCCGGAATGCCGCTCGGTTCGAGTAGCGCTCTCCGCCAGCTGGAGCGGCGGAATGGACGCCCGCGCGGTGGGAGGCGTACGCGAACGACCAGGGTCAGCCCGCCTCGCTGGTGGCGGTGACGGCCCGCTCGAACAGGAGCAAGGCGGATCAGGACCCGGCCGAGTGGCTGCCTCCGTCGGCGGATGCGCTGTGCCGGTACGGCGCGGAGTGGACTGCGACGAAGCTCCGCTGGGGCCTGGCGGTGGACGAGGCGGAGCGGGACCGGCTGCTGGACATCGCGGCCGGCTGCGGCGGCACCGACGTGGAGTTCACCCCCGCCCCGTAGGCGGTGTGCGGCACGCGTGCAGGGCTCTCACCCGTCCGGGGTGGGGGCCCTTCGTCGGTTGATGCCCCCGTCTGGCGTCATGCCCTGGGCGGGTCCTGATGGCCTGGGGTGTGCGGTGCGGGCCGGTGCCGGGGTGTGGCCGGGCTTCTCCTTGTGACCTGCCGGGCCCGCCCTGCGCCCTGATTCTTTCCGCTCTCCTGCCGGTTGCGGGCGTGCCGTGATCCGGGCCGGGAGGTGCTCTGGCCAGGAGGGTTTCCGCCGGGCGTGCGCCGGTGCGTGGGCCGCGCAGGGAAGCGGACTTGACCGCTCCGGAAAGTTTTCGAAAGTGCCCTGAACGTTTGGGGGTTGTTTTCGCTTGGCTGATGAGTAGGAGCCGGTTTTCGGGCCGGGTCCTGGCTGCCGGACCCGGGGGGTGGCACGGCTGTCTGTCTACTTCATTTGCTTGGAAGGACTCCGTTCGACGTGAACAGCACCGAGCCCCTCGTCCTCGCGCTGATAGCCGCGACTGCTGTGCGGGTGTTCGCGCCCGACGTGGTGAGAGGTCTGCGGCGCCTGCTGGGCGCCGGTGTCCGGGTCGGCGCGGCGGAGCTGTCCGCGAGCCGCCCCGTGTACGGCCCCGCGGCCCGTCAGCAGGAGATCCCGTCCGCCGGCCTGGACGGGCCTGGGGAACAGCCGTGGGGGAGCTCATGACCGACGCCGAGTACGACCCCTTCGGGGAACAGGCCGTCTCCAGCGAGCTCGCCGGAGTCATGCCGGTGGACTTCGTCGCCTTCCACTCGCAGAACCATGTGGCCTACCTCGAGTACGCCCACCTGGAACTCGGCGGTGAAGCCGCCCCGGTGGTGGTGGAGGACGTGTTCACCTTCCTCCTCGCAGTGTGGCCCGACGCCCTGCAGGAAGCCAACCTCCAGGCGTTCGCCTGGGCCCAGCTGCGCGAGCACGTCGAGCGCTACCGCGCCCGCCAAGTCGTCCCCGTCGCCCTGGTGGACACCGCCCGCTACGCGGCCCTGCGCCGCGGCTCACGCCGGAGGCTGGAGCTCATCGAGTCCCGCTCGGGTGTGTACGAGGCGATCGCGGAGCTGCCCGACCGGCACTACGACGTGGTGCTGCTGACCTACCTGATGGGGCTGGAGACCCCGCAGGTGGCGCAGCGGATGGGTATCGCTGTGGGGACGGTCCGCTCCCACCTGCATACGGCCCGCCGCATGCTCGCAAAGAAGATCGGAATCGACTTGAATCCCGGAGAGGAGAAAGACCTGTGAATGACATGATCCGCAACGATGCGGACGCCGGCAGCGAACTGGACGAGGCTCTCCAGGACACCCAAGTCTTCACCGACGAGTACGCCTTCTACGACGAGGACGCCGCCCGCCGCCGCATCGCCCACCGCATCGCCGCCGCCCGCACCAGCCGCGCCCTGACCGCCCCGAGGGCCTCGGACGCCACCTTGGCGCTGCCGGCCGCGGCCCGGCCCGGCAGCCCGGCCGACCGCAAGCACGTCCTGGACGCGGCCTCCAACGTCAGGGCCGCGCGCACCCTGGACACCATGGCCCGCGCCTTGGTCGACAGCCCCTCCTTCACCCGCATCGCCCTCGACGCCGAAGCCTGGCCCCACAGCCAGCCCTCCGCACTCCTCTATGCGAGCCTCCTGCACCTGTCCGGGCGGATGGAGGCCGCCCAGTTCTGGTTCCAGTACGCCGCCGGCGCCGGATCCGACACCGCCGCCCGCGCCCTCTACCTCCTGCACCTCTCCCGAGCGGAGATCACCACCGCTCACCACTGGCGCAACCAGCCCCAAGGCACCGGCCCCGACGCGCGCGAAGAACTGCCGCCCCTGCCGTCCCTCGATACCGTCGAGGACACCCTTCACGCCTCCATCATCTGGGCCTCCCCACCCGTCTCCACCACCGAGATCACCCCCACCCCGCCCGCCGAACCCCTCCTGCGCAACCTCCCCACCCCCATCCGCCACGCCCTCGACGCCACCGCACCTGAGGACCACGAAGAACTCGGCGACATCTACACCCCCACCCCCCGCCTGGCCTCCGCCCTGGCCCGCTGCGCACGCCTGGACCCCGCAGGCCTTGCCGCGGAAGCCAAGCCCGGCGCCCGCCTGGCCAGGCGCTCCAAGCGGCAGCAGCCCGTCAACACCCACCTGGAATCCGCGCAGCGGGCCCTGCGCGTCCTGGAGGTCATCCACCGCCACCCCGAAGGGGTGTCCCGGACACAGATCGCCCGGGAGACCGGACTGCCCCAGCTCTACCTCGCCCACGCCATCGAACACCTGGTCCGCACCCAGCTCGCCACCCCCATCGCCCCGCGCGTCTACGCCGCCGGCACCTCCCTCAAGCTCGCCGAGAACGGCCGCAGCGGCGGCGCCCTGCTGCGCGAGACACTCGCGTTCCTGCGCGACGCGGTCGGCGCCGCCGTCTACGTGGCCAGCTACACCGACGGCGAGGTCTCCATCACCCAGTACGCCGACAGCCCCACCGCCCCCGCCGTCCACGAATGGGTCGACTTCCGCGAAGCCGCCCACGCCTCCGCCGTCGGCAAAGCCCTCCTCGCCCAGCTCCACCCCGACGATCGCCGCGAACACCTCGACCGCCACCGCATGGAGGCCTTCACCCCCCACACGATCACCAACCCCCAGGTCCTCTTCACCGAACTCGACACCCGCCCCCCGGGTGAACCGCTCCTGGACCTGCAGGAGTACGCACTCGGCACCGTGTGCGCCGCCGTCCCCATCCCGACGGGCACCGAGCCGGAATGCGTGGCTCTCTCCCTGCCCACCCCCGACCCCCACAAGCTCCAGCAGGCCGCCCGCGTCCTGCGCAACGAAGCCATCGCCGTCCTCCTGGCCCTCCTCGTCGGCGGAACCACCCCCACCCCACCCCGCGAGACCACAGCTCCCCATGCAGTGATCCACCGATAGCCGCCTGCGGGCGCCGCCTCGCCGCGGGCACCTCGGCACGAAGCCAGAGGGGGGGAGGCCGTTCGCCGGCGCCGGACGCGCTGTGCCGGTACGGCGCCGAGTGGACCGCGACGAAACCCCGCTGGGGCCTCGCGGTCGACGAGGCCGAGAAGGACCGGCTGTTCGACATCGCGGCCGGCTGCGGCGGCACGGACGTGGAGTTCACCCCCCGCCCCGTAGAACACCCCCGTAGGCCAGGGCCGCCACCTCGACAGGTGGCGGCCCTTCGCCGTGCCCCACAGCCGCTCGCGACCGCCGGGTGCCCGGGCGGGCCCAACGGGGTGCGCTGTTGGGCCCGCCCGGGTGTAGGCGGTGGCGCGGGAGGGGCAGGGTGACGGGCGGGAACGTGCCGGAGGGCGGTGTGCTGGTGGAGTGGGACTGGTGGACGGTGGAGTTCGGGGACGCACACGCGGGTGCGGTCGGTGTCCTCGTCGGTGGCGACGAGCCGGGGCCGGCGTACTTCGACGTCGGGAGCGGCTCGGACGTGCCCTCCACGACGCACTGGTCGGCCTACGACGGCCAGGGCGGCCGCCCGCGGGCCGAGGCGCTCCGGGCGGGGTGCGCATGCGGATGGCGAGGCGCCGCCGAGTACCCGCTGGACTGGGACACGGTCGGCGACCGGCCCCTGTACGAGGCGGACATCGACCTGGTCGGACCGCTCGCGGACTGGAATGCCCACCTGTCCCTCGTCCGCGACACCGCCGAACCGCTGCCCGAGCCCCTCGCCGAGCTCCTGGTCCAGCTCACCGAGCAGCTGACCACCACGACCGCGGACGCACCACTGGCCGCGCTGCGCGCTGTCGGGATGCTGGAGCGGATCACCGCCCGTGTCGGGCGGGAGGCGGCGGGCGCTCTGGCGGACGACGGGGTGTCCGCCGAGACGGTGGCCGCCGTGCTCGGGACCACCCGCTCCAAGGCCTTGATGTTGCTCCTGACCGCGCAGAACAGGTAGCTGCACAGCCTTTGGTCTGCACCCCTCATGCATGGTCGTGGCGGCGGGCTGAGCGTGGATCGTGGGGGTGGGTCCTTCTCGGCGTGCCGTGACGGAGGCGCGGGCATGATGGTTGGCCTTCGGGTCCGAGCGAGGTGGTCACTGGAGTGAGGGGAGATGTGATGGACGCGGCTTGGGTGGGCCTGCTTGCGGCGACGGTCGGCGTCGGCGGCACGCTGGGATCGGCTTGGCTGACACAGCGTCGCAACGACGCTGCCCGACGCGAGGAGTGGGACCGGCTGGAGCGGTCCCGTCTTGCCGATCGTGCCGACCAGCGCGCCCAGGAGCGCCTGGCAGTTCGAACTGCTGCGTACACGGCATTCAATGCCACGACCCGGAACTATCTCGCGTACCTCAACGATCACGTTCATGCACTGCAACGCGGTGGGGTCGAAACGGACGATGGATTCGGCGCGCTGGAGACTGCACGCAAGGAGTTTCGGCAAATCTATGCTGAGGCCCAGTTGATCGTGCCGGATACGGTGCTGACGGAATTGCGGCAGGTCCACCTGGGCACGGCCCAGGCATACGCCATACTCTCTCGCCTGTCCCGTGGCACCGCGGAGGATGGCGACGGCATCGGCACAGCACAGGACAGCATCAACCATTGTTGGGACGTGCTGTTCCAGGTGCGTGCGACGATGCGGGCGGACCTGAACGTGACAGGGCCGCTACGCGAGTAGGGCACCGTATGCCAAGCCAGTACGTGAATGGCCAGGCCGGAGGAGTGCTCACCTTTTCCTTCCGCCCGCTGCTGCGCCCGCGGCACGTCAGCAGGCGGGCGGGCTGCGGCATTCGTCCGAACCTCCCCGGCCCGGGCCACCGCGTTCTAGCGTGGCGGATAGCACCCCGCCGAGGAGGAGCCGATGAGCGCCCAGCCCGACCACACCCCCGCCACCCCGTATGCGCCTGCGCCGGGGGCGCCGGCCGAATTCCTCGCGCAGTTGCGGGCTGATCGGCGGGCGGAGCGGTGGGTGCCGGCGTTCGAGGCGGAGTGGGCGGCGGCTTTGGAGGAGTCGCGCCGGACGTTCTCCCTGACCACTCTCTACGAGGTCGTGCACGTGTGGCAGGCCCGTCTCGTGTCTGCCCCGGCGGTGGATGCGTTCGTGGCCTCCGGTCGCGATGACGCCGGGTTCGTGGACATGGCCGAGCTCCGCGGCCGGCGGCGCCGGTGAACCTGCAGCCGTACGCGGTCCCGCCTCTCGACGCCGGCCGCGAAGGTCCTCGCCGAACTCCCCGAGCACGCTGAAGACACGGTCTGGGACCTGCTCGACGCTGCCGCGGCCGACCCGTGGGGGTACCGCCAGTGGGACGCCTCCGACCCCGAGGGCGAGGACGTCCGCATCGCGTCCGCCGGCCAGCTGTCCGTCGTCTACTTCGGCAACCGCATGCTGCGGCACCTGTCCGTCCTGGACATCGTCTGGCTCGGCTAGAACCCAAGGCGGTTCATTCGCCAAGGACGAATGCAGCACGCTTGCGCGACCCTCCTCCCGGACGGAAAGGTCGACGGGTGTTCATGTTCCGGAAGTTGTCGCCGAAGGACGAGGGCGACACCTGCGTCGCAGCGTCCACGGCGGCCGGGAAGGCGCAGCACGCCGGGGAGATCATCGAGTCCGGCAAGAAGGTGGGCGGCGTCGCGTACGCCCGTGGCTTCATGACCGAGAACATCGAGGTCGGTCAGCGTCCCGGCCGACCTTGCCCGGTGGACGCGGTGTCGGAACAGTAGTCACGTCGCCTCTTCTCCAGCTCGACGGCCTGCCGTACCAGGCAGGGGCGCAACCCACCTGAACATCGCGGGCTGCGTGCCCAGCCGCCGTGGGCGATCTACAAGAAGTCCGAGGTCCTCGTGGGTGGCGGGGTCTGCTGCGCGAACATCACCGAGCAGGTGCATGGCGCGCGCGTCCTGCGAGCAGATCGCTGAAACGGCCTTCCGCTGTTGAACGGGACCTGTTCACGCACGTCGGGCGCCTGGTGACCGTGACGCCTACGCCGGAATGGGTCACCATCCGAGGCGAAGAAGGTGAAGCTCGAAGACACGTTCCGCGTCTGTGCGAGGTACTGGTGGACGGTCCGCCGTGCCAGGGGATTTCAGCAGGTCGGGCCGGGCTCAAGACCTCACACACGGATGAGCCAGGCGCCGGATCCCGGTTCTTCGGCGTGTCTGCGCAGTGCGCGACCGTACCGCCGCGGGCCCCGAATCTGTCAGCACGGCCAGATAGTCTGGCTGTACTCCATCTGGAGGCTCGTGCAGCTTCTGGGGAACCGGGTTTTGACGGACCGTCGCCCCGGCTCCCTAGTTGCAGCGCGGCGGTCCTGATTGGGGGGCTCCATGCCGGAGAGCGACAAGCCGACGTCCAACGGTTCCGAGGACGAAGGCCGACCGCCTGTCCGGGGTGAGAGCCGCACCACCGTTCGCGAGATCCTGCTCGCCGGTGTCGTCCAGGCCTTCATGGCCGGCGTCGCCAACGAGACCGCGCACTGGTTGTTCCGGTGCCTGGTGTGGCAGTACGAGACGCTCGTCAGCCACCTGTAAAACGCGACGCGCCCCCTGGTGGTGAGAGACCAGGAGGCGCGAGGTGCGGGGTTCCACCCGCGGCGGTCTCTGTCCAAGGTTCAGGCCGGGCAGAGGCCGCCGTACCGCGTGACATCAGTCTGTCGCGCGCCACTGACAACGCTCAGAAACCTGGCTGCCGCAGCTGCGTGAGGCACTCACGTCACCGACTTCCACCGTAGCGCACCGCCTCTATTGGACTACCTGAGACCCCGCTCGGAGGTACATCAGCGCAAGCGGCGCGCGCAGCCCCTGAAGCACCTCCGTGAGTCGACTCACGGAGCTCAAGAGCAACTTCTTCGACGGCGTTCGAGGAGGGCTATCTGGTGCGGATCGTGTGCACGACGCTGCGTCACGTAAGTGCACTTACGCAGGTCCGCCGAGACGCTCCTGCTCTGTCGTCACAGGAGCCCCTGGCTCCCGCCGTGGCCGGGTGACGGTGGTGGATCGGGCGGGAAGATGGTCGCCCTTGTGCTGGGGGCGGGTGGTCGGCGGGGTGCTGGTTGATGTGGGGTCCGACCGTGTGGTGGCTGGTGAGGGGGTCAGGTTCGGGTGGCGGTGAAGTTCATTTCTCCCTTGACGCCTGTGGTGTGGATGGTGCCGGTCAGTGCGACGACGCGGCTGGTGAGGTTGCAGGCCACGCCGGTGGTGCGGCCGGGCATGCCGGTGTAGGTGGGGAAGTTAATCCGGCCCTGGTTGAGGGGGTTCACGCGGAGCTGGAAGTTGCCGGTGACGGAGGTGGTCTCGGCGTCGGAGATCTTGATCTCGATGTTGAGGAGGGAGGAGTTCGGTGAGACCGGGGTGAGGGTGATGTCGCGGTCGGCGAAGCCGGGCTCGGTGATGGTGATCTTCCCCTTGAAGGGGGCGTCGGCGACGACGGTGCCGGTGAAGTCGGAGACCTTGGTGCCGCAGGGGGCCGGGGCGGCGGCCGCGGCGGGCGCGGCGGCGAAGCCGCCCAGGGCTCCGGTCAGGGCCAGGGCGAGCAGGGCGGCGGGCAGGGCATGGCGGCGCGCGGGGATGGCGTGCATGGCTCTCCTCGACGGAGGTGGGGGACGGGTGGGGGAATCCCGTCGGGCACGCTACGTTCCGTAACCCAATGATCGGATGATCGACACACAGGGTGTTGGTGGATCACCTGCCGGGCCCAGTGGACCCGGCGGGTGAGGCGGGGTCAGTTGAAGACGACCGACCGGACCTTGACGTTGTCCCCGAGCTTCTTGCCGGGGTTCATCACGATGTAGTCGTCGCCGTCGCAGTCGAACTCGGTGAACACGGTTGCTGTCGAGGCGGTGAGGTTTTGCGGGGCGGAGCCCGGGGTTTCCGCCGTTGTCTCGGGGAGGTTGACGCATTCCTCGCTGGCGGGGTCGAGCAGCAACTGGGTGGTGCCGGTGCTGGTCTTGTAGTGGAACTCCCCGGTTGCGGCGGACGCGGAGTTTGGGAGGGCCAGCAGGAGGGTGAAAGCGCCGAGGGCGGCGACGGCGGCGTTACGCAGATGCACCAGATCGATCCTGTCTGTCGGGTGGAGCGGACATATGCGCCACCACGCTGGCAACGTCGACCTGCCCAGCCGTGCACAACCGCACGGAGAATCGTTCCCGCATCACCCGGGCAGACGCCCGGCCACACACCGGGCTTCCGGCACCCCTGGCGTCGTGGGCGCGTGAGGTGCCGGCACCCTGGGTGACTCCGCTCGGCCCGTCGGCCCAGCTGCCCTTTCGCCTGCCGGTGACGGGCGGGACCCCTCGGCCTTGTGTATGGCAGCTCTACCGCCCGGCCGCCCCGTGGTGCCTGGAGGCCGCCGGTGTCGGGGTGAGGCTCGGTTGGCGGCGGCTTGACCGCGCGGCACGGCGGTGTTGTCAGACCCACTCCCTACGATCTGCGGCCCTCTGGCACGGGGCGTGCCGGCAGGATCGGAAAGGGACTGACCATGACCAAGACGACTCCGACCAGCACCACATCTGACCTGCGGAAACTAGTGGACGAGATCCCTCTAATGGCGGACACGAGGGGCCTGAACCCGCTGGCCGCGGTGCCCGAACCAGGGGGCTCCCACGTCCTTCTTGAGGAGGACCTGGTCAACGCCGAGGACTTCATCGCCCTCGCCCACAGGTGTGGCGCCCGAGTCCTCTACTACGACCACGACGTTTTCAACGCCGAGGACTTCGTTCTCCTGAGCGACGCCAATCCCCTTGCCGACGGGCCCACAGCAGAAGAGCAGCTCACCCCGGAAGCCGCCCGACAGCTCCGGAAGCTGCGCAGGGCCGCCTCACGCCACGCAAGTCACGTCACCGTAGTGGTCATGTGCTTCATGACCGAGGGCCTGCCCCACATGTGGATCGCACGAGCCGCCTGGCACACCGAGCTGACCGCCGAGCGCGACCTCTTCCTCGCCGAACACGAATGCGCTCAGGAAATCCGCCAGGACGACGAGAACGCCCTCAAGGCCGCGGAACAACAGCGCATGGCCGCAGACCTCGCAGAAAACCCTGAGTTCCGCGCCGCTACCAAGCACACCCACCACCACGACATCGCAGCCACCGCCTATCCCGCCCCGGACACCACGGACACCGACGAACTCAGGGCACATCAACGGCTGGTCCGCGGAGCCACCCGGGACGCGATCGAACTCGTCGACGCCGCAGCACACCGTCTCTACACCGCCCTTGGACGCGACCTCGACGCCCTCGCCCAAGAGATCGCAGTCGCCGGCATTACCCAGGGCGCCACAACGGTCAAGGCACGCACGCTCGTGGTCAGTGACTACCTGCTGACCAAGACCGACGGCTACCCACCGCCCGGACGCTTCATCGACCGGCTCATGATCCACGTCCAGAAGCGCCAGCAACCCACTCGGCGGGCTCCGCTGGCCGAACCGCTCCCGCTGGGCTGAACCCGGGCTGGCCCCGGCGTCCCCCTAAAACGGTGACACCAGGGCCGCCACCCTCCACGGCACGCCGGGCTGGGCAGGACGAGGGTGCCGGTGACGTCGCAGTCCTCGGCGGTCTCCTGGCGGTGGCGGCCGCGCACGCCCCGGCCGTGGTGCGTGACCGCGTTCAGCGGGCGGCGGATGCCTTCGAGCGGGCCGTCCGCGTCCCCCCGGCGTCCGCGCTCCCGGCGTCCGCGCCTTGGGAGGCCGAGCGCGGGCCGGCTGGCGGGCGTCGGCCTGTGCTCTGGAGCACGTCCCGCGCGCGGCCCGTGGGGGAGGCGCGGCGGTTGTTCTCACCCTGCCACGGGGTTCGGGATCCGTTTCTGGGCCTTTGCCCGAACGCCTGGCTGCCCCGCCAGTGCTACGCGCCGCGCCCAGGCCCTGCAGAGCACCGCCGCCGACCCGAGCCGCTGCACCGTGCCGTGGGGGCGTGTGTCCCGTCCACGGTGGCACCCTCACGTTCCGCGCGGACATCAGCTCCTGTGCATGGACCCCGGTTGCGTTGCCCTGAAGGAGCATCGTCACTCCCCGCCTCCTCTGCCGATCATCCAAGTTGTACCGCCACTCTGAGTTGAACTTGCTTGATCTTCTGCTGAGTTGATGTCGTAATGCTGCTTTGCGGTACGATTCTCTTGGGTTCGGTACGAAACTCTTGGATGGGGTTGGGAATGACTGCTCACGTGGCCGCGAATGCACCGGATGGAGGTCCCGGCGGGCGGACCATCGGTGTCCATCAGGCGCGTAGTGGGTGGTCCGAGCTGGTGGGACAGGCGAACAGTGGCCAGGCTGTCACTCTGACTCGTCAGGACGAGGTGGCGGTTCTCGCTCCGCTGGAGTGGCTGGAAGCTGCGGCTCCGGTGGCCCAGGCTGTGGAAACCCCTGTGAGCGATGCGCGGAACAAGCTCGGTGACCTGGTCAGCGGTGCCGCGAACGGCGTGCCCCAGGTGCTGACCCGTTACGGGCACCCGGTGGCGGTAATGCTGCCCGGCCCCGCCCTGTCGGTACGTCCCTCGCCCCCCGTTTCGGCTTCGTTCGAGCCGGTCGCGGTGAAAGGGAAGCGGCGGCTGGCGGCGGCCGCGGATGTCCTCGGCGCAGGAGCTGCCCTGCCACGGCTGACGTTCGGGCTGCCGGCGCTCGACGCGATCGTGCGGGGCATCAGCACCAGCCGTCTGACGCTGATCGCGGCAACCCCCGGTGCGGGCGGGAGCCTGCTCGCGGTGGCTGCCGCACGGCAGACGGCGCTGGCCGACGGCCGCGGCGTACTGTACGCGGCCTCGGGCCTGTCGAAGGCGGACGTGGTGGCCCGGGCAGTGGCCGCGCACGCAGGGGTCAGCTACCACGGCTGGCGTGCGGGCACACTGCCCGAGCCGGAGGCGGCCGCCGCGCGCCTGGCGGAAGCGGCGCTGCGCGAGCGGGACACACTGTTCATCGACGACGGCGCAGATCTGGACGCGGATGTGATCACCGAGGTTGCCACGGACTGGGGTAGCGCCACTCCGCTTGCGCTGGTGGTGGTGGACCGGCTCCAGCACATGCCCGATGAGCACCTCGCGCTCTCCGGAGAAGCGCTCACGGACTCGGTACGCCGGCTGTCCCGTCTGGCACGCCAGGCCCGGCTACCGGTCCTGGCGGTCGTTGACAGTGACGACCCTGGGCTGATCGCGCGGCTGGACGCCGACGTGACGCTGGCGCTGACCCGCATGGGTCAGGCGGCCCGGATCGACGTGAGTGAGCGGGGGATGGGCCGCCTCGCGTCGCTGGCCGTGGAGCCCGACATCCCCCGGGCCCGCTTCCTGCCGCTGCCCGGGCACATCGCCGATCGGCTGCTGCGCGAGGACGCCACCCCCGCCGTGATGTCTACCCCTGCGGAGCCCGCCCCCGCGGAGCCCATTGCCGGCGACATCCTTGCTGCTCCCGTCGTTGCGCCCGCGCCTGCTGAGCCCGACGACGAGGGCGGCCCTGCTCTGCCGGAGGGGCCCGTGGTGAGTAGCGGGGAGCTCCAGCCGCACCCGCCGGTCACCGCGGCGCTCCCGGCCTCAACAGGGCACGCGGTCACCCCACGGCCAGGAAGCTGGCCCGCTGCCGTCACCGAGGCCGCCGCAGCCAGCGCTCTGGCCCGCGAGACCGGCGCGGGCAGTGCACCGGTCACCGGGGCCGGTGACGTGCCCGCCGACGACACCCCGACGGACGACCAGGAGCTGGTCCCCGACGAGGAAACCAGCGGGCGCGCGTTCGAGTACGGGCCGTTCGCGGTCATCGACGGCAACCGGCGCGCCCACCTCTCCAGCGGGAAGGTGATCCCCTGCTCGGCGACGAGTATCCGTGAGCTGGTGACCTGGGCCGCCGATCGGCCCTTCGGCACGCCCCGTCTGCACCCCAGCGGTCGTGACGGCGACCCGCTGATCGTGCTGACGGCCGAGGCCGTGCGGGCGCTGGGGCTGCCCGACCGTGAGGACGGTGAGGACCGGGCCCTGCCCGTCGACCACCCGGTCATCGCCGAGCTGGCCGCGCACGGCTGGGAGATGCCGCAGCGGGGCAGCAAGCCCTGGTTCTCCGCCTGGGTACGCCTTTTCCAGCGCGTCTCGTCCGGCCGGCGGTCGGTGCAGCTGGCCATCCTGCCCTGGGGGGCTCTCACCACCGGGGGCTGGCCGCTGCCCGTCGACAGGGAAACGCGCCGCCCCTCCTCCGCGGTGGCCGAAGTGGTCCGCTTCCTGCGCGTCTACAGCGACCGGCTCATGACGCCGGTCTCGACCACGGCCGTGACCGGCCAGGAACTGATGAGCGCCCTGCGTCCGCGTACCCGCGCCTGGCGGGACGAGAACACCGGCAAGGTCCGCGCGAAGTGGCTGGAGGGCGCCCTGCACCTGCCCGTGGACCCCGCACCGCCGGAGGCCACGAAGGACCACCCCCTGGCCGAGGGCCGCGACGAGAGGGACCCGGCCCAGACCCTGAACGAGGAGGCCCTGAAGTGGTGGCGCATGCCCACCGACCAGGAGCGTGAGATGGAGTTCGTCGTCGGCCTCGACACGATGATGGCGTTCTTCGCCGCCTGCAACTCCACCCCCATGGGAACCTGCGCCCCCTACGAGGTGCAGCGTCCCGTCTTCGACAAGAAGGTTCCCGGCAGCTGGCTGGAGGACCTCTCCGGCGTCGAGACGGACCCGCTGCTGCCCAACCCGTTCACCCCGGACGGGGCGCGCCCCACCGGACCGGCCTGGTACGAGACCCACACGATCGATCTGGCGGCCGAACTCGGCCACACCCCCCGCCCAGCCCTGGCCTACCTGCGCCCCAACGACGCCCAGGCCCGGAAGATGGGCATCGCCCCGCACCCGGACCGCTACGACGAGCGGCGTCGGGATGCCGGGCCCGTGCCGGCGTTCGGCAACGGCCCCTACCTCAAGCCCTGGTACGAGCACCTGAACGCCGCCTATATGGAGACCATGACCGCGCTGGGAGCGGTCACCCACGACGACGGCAGCCCCCTGTCGCCCCCTGAGTTCCTGCAGGCGATGGACCGCATCGGCAACGACCCCGTATTCCGGGCCGCGCATGCCACCGACCTGTTGGTTCTCAAGGCGATCAAGCAGACCGTGAAGGGCGCGATCGGGAAGTACCGGCAGGGTCCGCAGGACTACGGCCGCCGTGCCGAGGGCCTGAATGCGCGCTGGAGCAGTCTGGAGCGGCCCGACTGGCGGCCCGATCACCGCGCTGCGATCCTCGCCCGCTACCGGGCCGTCATGAACCGCAAGCTCATCAACACGGCCAGGGCTACCGGCGCCCGCCCGCTGGCCGTCAACACCGACTGCATCGTCTTCGCCTCACCCACCCCGGACATCGGCTGGCTGACCGGCCACAAGGGAGGCTTCACCATCGGTGCCAACCCGGGCCGCGTGAAGCTGGAGGGCGTCCAGCCCATGGACTGGTACCTGCAGGTGGCCGCGCTCAACAAGAATCCGGCGAGCCGTGTCAAGGACGGCCGCACCGACGCCGCTCTGGGAGGCAAGTGATGTCCGCAACCCCCGTACTGGACGCCCTGTGGGCCATCCACCGCACCGAGCGCGACAAGCTTGCGGCCGTTCCCCAGCGCGGCATGCCGAAAAGCCCCCAGGCCCAGGTTGCCTTCCTCCATCGCCGCCTCGGCCGCAGCACCGCCCGCGTCGCCCGGCTCCTGGGCGTGCACCCCGAGACGGTGCGCCGCTATCTGCGCGGCCAGCGCCGCAACCCGCCCGCCGCGTTCGCCGACCGCCTGCACCAGCAGGTCGCGGCCCGCTTCCGCTCCCGCCTCGCACGCAAGACCGACGACGCCATGCGCCGCCGGGGACTGCGCGCCTACATCACCGCCACCTTCACCTTCGAAAGTGCCTCCGCCGGCACCAGCGACGACGGCCGCGAACGCCGCCTGGACGAGGACCTGACCGCCTCGGAGACCCAGCGGCTCCTGGCCGCCCGCGACGCGGGCGATGAGAAAGGCGCCCTCCAGATCGTCGGACAGGGTGTCGCGGAGGCCTACTTCGGCCTGCGCGGCAGCGGCATGGACGTCGATCTCCGCGACCTGGTCCACATCAAATTCGAACTCTGACCCGTGCCCCGGCCCGCCGGACGAAAGACCACCCCATGATGCGCCCGCCCGCCCGCCACACCCTGCGCCGTGACCAGCGCACCGCCGTGAACGCCTCCGTCACCGCCGTCACCGACGGCGGCCGCGCCACCGTCGTCATGCCCTGCGGCTGCGGCAAGACCCTGGTCGCCGCCCGCACCGCCGAACACCTCGCCCACAGCGGCCACGTCCGGCGCACCGTGGTCATGGTCCCCACCCTCGACCTGCTCGTGCAGACCGTACGGGTCTGGCAGGAACAGAACGACCATCACGGCGCCCTCCTGGCGGTGTGCAGCCCGAGGGCCGACCTCGATGAGATCGGCATCCCGCAGACCACCGACCCGGCCGAGCTCGCCGCCCTCCTGGACGGCCTCGACCACTACACGGTCTTCGCCACCTACGCCTCCCTGGCCGCCGGAGAGGACAAGCAGGGTGCCCTCCTCACCGCACACGCCGCCCGCACCCTGCCGGCCTGGGACCTGCTGATCGCGGACGAGGCCCACCGCACCTCCGGCAGCATCAACAAGGCCTGGGCCGCCGTCCACGACGACACCAAGGTCCCCGCCCGCCGCCGCCTCTACTACACCGCCACCCCCCGGATCTGGGAGTCCGACCCCTCCTACAGCGAACCCCTCCGCCCCGGCGAAAGCGGACTGTGCGTCGCCGTATCCATGGACGACCCCGACACCTACGGGCCAACCGTCTACCGGATGGAACTGAGCGAGGCGATCTCCGCAGGCCTGGTCTGCGACTACCGCATCGTCATGGTCGTCGTCGAACACCCCGGCCTGCAGCACCAGCTGCGCCGCACCCGCAACGCCACCGACCAGGACACCGCCGCACTGATCAGCCTGTCCACCGCCCTGCTCAAGACCGCCGCCCGCTACCCCGGCGGTCAGGCCGGTAAGTGGATCAGCTTCCACCAGCGCGTCAAAGACGCCCAGGCCTTCACCGACACCTTCCTCGAGACCGCCGCAGCCCTCACCGGCGAAACCACCCCCGGCCCCCACGCCGACCAGGACACCGAGGACGTGCCGCTGGTCCCCGCCACCCTGCGCGCGGACACCGTCCACATGGACCACCCCGACCGCGTCACCCTCCTCGACAACCTCACCGGCCCCCAGCCCCTCACCGACGACGGCCGCCCCAGCCACCTCACCCTCGTCTCCAACTGCCGACTCCTGGGCGAAGGATGGGACTCCACCAGCGTCGACGTCTGCTTCGCCGCACCCCGCACCGACGTCGTCGGCATCGTCCAGGCCCTCGGCCGCGCCCTGCGCCCCCGCCCCGACGGCTCGAAAGCCACCCTCCTCGTCCCCCTCTACCTCGCCCCCGGCGAAGACCCCCAGGACCTGCTCAACTACCGCTACTACAAGCCCCTCTACGACATCCTCCTCGCCCTGCGCGCCCACGACCGCCGCATCAGCGACCGCCTGCCCACCACCCAACTCACCGAGACCAAACCCACCCCTCCGGCCGCCGCCGGTGCCGGCTCCGCACCCGAGGACGGGGAGACGAAAGTGCCGGTGGTGGAGCTCCCCGAGCAGCAGACGGCCACCCCGCCCTTCGGCGACGGCCCCGGCACCCCCGAGATCATCGGCCCCGACGGCATCGTCCTGACCCCCCGGGAAGTCGCCCAGGTCATCAAACTCCACGTCACCCGCCCCTCCGGCGTCACCGCCGACTGGGCCATCGGAGCGGCCGCCGCCGCCGACTTCCACAACGAACACGGCCACCTGGCCCCACCCCGCACCCTTCCCGGCCAGGGCACCGACCCCCGCTTCCTCGAACTGCCCGCCTGGCTCGACGCCCAACGCTCCGCCCGCCGCTCCGGCGAGCTCAAGCCCTGGCAGACCGACTTCCTCGACGACATCGGCATGGTCTGGGAGCCCCGCAGCGAAACCCGCCAACTCCTGATCACCTACGCCCGCCAGACCGCCGCCGAGTTCGGAGGCCTCGCGGTCTCCTCCGGCTACACCACCCCCGACGGCCGCCCCTTCGGCCGCGACCTCAACAACCTGCGCCGACGCGCCGCCAACATCGCCCCCGACACCGACCCCACCACCGAGGACCAGAAGGGCTTCGCCGACCTCCTCGACGCCCTCTTCGAACTCGACCCCTGGTGGAACCCGCCCTGGGACCTCGCCTGGCAACGCCACTACCAGCAGGCCCACCTCCGCCACACCCGCGGCGAGAAACTCACCCAGCCCGCAGACACCCGCACCTACCGCCAATGGCTGCGCAACCCCGGCACCGACCTCACCCCCGACCAGTACGACCTGCTGCGCGCCATCGACAGCACGCCGGCCGAAGTCCGCTGAGCCGAGGCGCCCCATGACGACGCGTCATCCAGGCACAGGGGAATAGATGCCCGAAATGGGGTGTTATGGCGGTAATGACTCGTGTTCGTCGCCGCCCAGGGGCGGAGGACGGACCACTGCAGAAGGGAACCGTCAGTGCCAGAGTTCTTGATAGGGCAGCGCAAGTACCGGACCAAGGAAGACGCCAAGAAGGCCGTCCGCGCAGTACTGCGCGGGTACCCGGTGGGCAGCACGGTGGACGACCCCGAACACCACCAGCTCCTTCTGGACCTCCTCCACATGCACCCCGAGGCGGCAGTCAAGATCGGCCCCGGTGTGGAGGCCTTCGCCATCGCGCCCCCTCTCTGGGGCCCGCACCCTGGCTTTCAGGTGATCCAGACCGACGGAACCCCCAACGACTTCTCCTATCGGGACTGCTTTAAACCGCGCACCTACCGCCAGCAGGTCCTCAACGTGATGCGCGACGAGGTCAAGCAGACCAGCACCGACTACTTCGAAGCACGCCGAGCCGCCGACACGCTGATCTCGGACCTCTCAGGACAGCCCCTCGCGAGCACGGACACCGCCGTGTCCTACTTCCAGGGGCCGTCGTTCAACGCGATCGCCGAGGAGTTCGCCGAGTCCCTCGGCGGATGGGAGACCATCGAACTGACCTCCTCGGCGGAGCAGGGCCTGGGCAGGCTCGTGGACCGCGACCTGGCCGAGCGCTGGTTCATCCACCACAAGGAACGCGCGGTCCTGGGGCTGCTGACGAAGCAGGAAAGCCTCCGCCTTCCTCGCAGATAGTCCCCGTCCGGCAGCCGACGCGCTTGCACCCGAACGCCGAACGCGACGACTCACCAACGCCAGACCACGGAACAAGCCATCGGGGATTCCCGAGTCACGTGGGGGGGGGCGGGGGGGGGGCCCCCCCCCCGGGCCCCCCCCCCCAGGGGGGGGGGGCCCCGCGCCCCGGGGGGGGGGGGGGCGCCCCCCCCCCCTCGGGCGCGGGGGGGGGTGGGGGCCCGGGTTTTG